>NZ_JBZXVN010000025.1:0-82689 GCF_058892305.1 Pelagimonas sp. | reverse complement strand
AAGAATACTAGGTCGCCCACCGCAAATCGCCCAACCAAGAAACGTCGGGGAAATGTCTACGCATGGGGCAATTCTCAGTAACAATTTTTACGGATACTAGGCCGGTTCTCAGCAACAATTAACACGAGAGGGCAATGATTGTGGAAACTGAAAGTGGAAACTCGGGGCAATCCAAACTTCAAAGTATTGATTTTAACCGAAAATAATGGATTTGTGGCGCACTCACACGGAGACGCTTCGAACTTCGAAGAGCCGCCAAAACTTGGAGAAACGTTTGCTTCGACTTCGGCGGATTCCGCTGCCAATTCTTGCCAGTTGGACAATCTCGATGAGGTATTGGATGCGCTTTCGGATTGGGAAGATCAGCTTCGGGATGTGAACTTTGATGACTTGGAGCCGCGCCTATGACGACGTTATCCAAGTTCACAGGGATGTTCTCGCGGGCGGCTTCACAGGGTGTTGAAAAAGCGCCTACGCCTGAACCCGCGCCGCAAACTGAGCCGCAACCTGAGCCGCCCACCAAACCGCAGCCGACGCATACGATTTCCCTCCGTGTCACCGATGAGGAAAAACAACGCCTTGCACGCGACTCCGCTGGCATGTCGCGCAGCGCCTATATGCGCGAACGTTTGTTTGGCGCGGATGCCAAACCGCGTAAGACGCGGGGCAAGTTTCCCGTGAAGGATTTTGAAGCTCTTGGGCGGGTGTTGGGCTTGCTCGGGCGCACGAACCTTTCCGATGATCTCAGCCAATTGGATTGGGCGATTGAACAAGGTGTGGTCAAAATCGACGCGCCTACCGCGCTCGCCATCAAAATGGCTTGCGTCGATATCGCCGCGATGCGGGCGGATTTAATCATCGCGCTCGGCCTCAAAATGGAGCGCGTGCCATGATCCTCGTCGGCAATCAACGCGGTGGGGCGCGGGATTTGGCGCGGCATCTTATGAAAGACGAAAACGAACGCGTCGTCGTGCATGATATGCGCGGCTTTGCGGCGAATGAACTGCTCGGCGCGTTTCAGGAAAGCCACGCCATCAGCCGTGGTACTAAATGCAAACAGCATTTGTTTTCCTTGTCACTGAACCCGCCGAAAGAGGCCGATGCCTCGCCTGAAGACTTTGAAGACGCGGTTGACCGCGTCGAGAAAACTCTCGGTTTGACGGATCAACCCCGCGTCATTGTTTTTCACGAGAAGCAGGGCGCGGATGGACAAACGCGTCGCCATGCGCATGCTGTGTGGTGTCGGATCGACATTGAAAACATGAAGGCAGTGCAACTTTCGTTTTCGCATTCAAAACTGCAAGACGTGGCGCGGGATTTGTACCGTGATCACGGCTGGCAAATGCCGCGCGGATTTGTGCGCCATGAAGAACGCGACCCGCGCAACTTCTCCCTTTCGGAATGGCAGCAATGCAAACGCGCCGAACGTGATCCCGCCAAAACTAAAGAGATTTTCCAAGACGCTTGGGCGGTGAGCGATAGCGGCGCAGCCTTTGCCCATGCCCTGCGCGCGCATGGTTTTGTACTGGCGCGTGGTGATCGGCGGGGTGCTGTTGCGGTGGATTACAAAGGTGAATCTTATGCCGTGTCGCGCTATGTCGGGATCAAAGCGAAACAGGTGAGGGATCGTCTGGGCGATTTGTTCACCCTGCCGGATGTCGCCACCGCGCAAAACGAGGCGGCACAGGATGTGCAAACTCGTCTTGATGAACTCCGCCGCGAAGAAGAGCGCCGCAAGGCCGATGAGCAAGCCAGCCACAAGGAAGAACAAACGCGCCTCCGCGCCCGCCAAGCGTGGGAAACGGGGCAGTTGCGACAAGCGCAGCAAAAGCGTGAAGGTGAGGCACAGGCCGCGCGAAACGCCAAAATCCGCACTGGCTGGCGCGGCCTAATTGACCGGATCACCGGACAACGCAAAAAGGTGATGGAAGATAATGCCCGCGCTAAAGAGGAAACCCGCCAACGCGACGAACGGGCGCGCCAAGAAGTCGCTCAAAAGCAAGCGCAGCAAGCGGCACAGGCTCAAACCCGCGCCAAGGCTGAACAGCAGAAACGCGCGGCAAACATCAAAGAACTAAGCAACGACTTCAACGCCTTAGAGGCTTCCAAAGAAGCCGACCGCCAGCGCGCAAAGGAGGCGTTCAAACGCGAGCGCAAACAACGCGCCTCCCGCCCCAAACGCCGCAGCCGTGCCCGCAACGGGCCGAATTTGGAGAGGTAGCCAGTCTGGTCTGTTACGACCGGACTGGCGGTATCACTTAACCGTCACAGGCGCAGCCTGCGCCCTTACGACAGGATTTTGAGCGAGAGATACAGCTATCGCCGCAAGCCTTGCCTTTACGGCATGTCTTGCAGCATGCGGCGAGGAATACGCCGCTCTTCTGCTTGTTCACTTGATCCCAAAAGCTCGACGTCGAAATCGCCGCCTGTGGGGTGGTTTTGCCGATTGCCGTGCCCGCATCAACGGACGACATGACACCTAATAATATGATTGCTGAAATCAGAACTGTTTTCATCATTAACTCCTAAACACAAGCGCATTAACCAAATGTTAGGAAAGATTAACAGACGTGATTTTGTCGCGGGTGACGCTTGCAGGGCGCTCGACTTTAATCGTTGAGCGCCTCAAATAGCATGCCCTTTTAAATCAGCATGTCTTCGGGTGTTTTGCCCTGCTCCAGTGCCGCTACAAACCAATTTGGCTTACGCCCTCGGCCTGACCAAGTGAGTTCGGGGTTTTCGGGGTGGCGGTATTTTGGGGCAACGGGCGCTTTACCTTTGGGCGCGCCTTCCAGCAATTCTTGCAAAGAAAACCCAGCCTCGCGGGCGACGGCCTCGGCGGCAAGGCGCGCTTCGGCTTTTTGGCGCGCTTCAAATGATGTGATCGCCTTGGCAACATCCTTTTGCAAAGATTTAAGCTCGTCCAGCGTTAGCGCGTCCAAATCAAAGTCCGACATTTCATACCTCGTGGTTATCAGGGGAATTCGTTGAAAGCCTGTTATGTCGGAATGAATGGTCGCGCAATGGTTGGTTTCGTGTCTAAAGCCCGAATAAATCAAGCTGGACGGGCAAATCATCCAACGCCGTTAAATGCGCAAGGCCGTTATAAATGTGGTTGTGCTTTAGCGAGATCGCCACATGTACACCCTTGCATTTTGCTGAATCTGGATGCCTCAGTCGAAACGCATGCAAGTTGCGGGCGCATTCGCGATACCGCGAAATATCTTTGCGCAACTCGCCCAAGACCCGCTGCCGCATAATCTCGGAAGCCCTTGATTTTTGTGGTTCCGGCTTGCGTGAAATCGCGGCGATTTCCTCAGCCAGATAGCCTTTATATCCGCTTTCAAACACTGTCGAACGGATTGATTTGAGCGACGGAACAGCGCCGCCCAAAAGGTAGTACCAAGAATGCCCCGCGTGATACCCATGAATGGAAAGCTGTTTCATCTCCCCCTCCCATACGCTGCGCGGTAGATCAAATATTCGTTCGCCACCACGGTATCGCTGTAGTCTATGGACAGATCACGGGCGATGGCGTCATAGTCGATGTAGTTTTGCAGGTTTTCGGGGATGTCACCAAACAGACCTTCATCCACAAACTGCTCGGCAAGCTCGCGCATGCTGCTAACGTCATAGATATCTATGTCGAAATTGTCCGGATCAGTTTGATCGTCGAAATCATAGCCGCATTCGGTTAGCGCAATGATGATCTTTGTTTTTGGGTAATCGTCCCATTCCTCAACCTTGGCTAGGAAAACAGGAAGGTTCGCCTGATTGAGGCCGATGGCCTTTGCAAGCTCGCAATCAATCTGCTCACCGTCGATGAACTGAATTTCGAACTCTTCGACCGGATCGCCGAAATCGTTCCTTAGCTTGGTGGCCTTGGCGTCATACTCTTCTATCGTGCTGAAATAAAAGCCTGTGGCGGTGATGTCGTAGGGTTGGGCGTATAATGCAATCTTCATAATGTCCTCGCTTTTGGTTGGTTCAAAAGGCGAAGCCGACAACCAGCCCCGCGCTTTGAACCTCTGCCAAGCGGCGAGCGTCCCATAAAAAAAGCCGCGCAATGCGCGGCTTGGGACGGTCGATCAAACTTTCGGGGATGGGTCAATGATCTTCTCGGGAGACCATGCCAACAGCATGGCGGAAGATCATTGACGCACAGCAACGCGTCCCCGGATTTGATGAAAGCTAGAGAGGGAGGTTTAATCGCGACAATTGAAGTCTCCTCCCCAGAGGTATTTAAAGATGCCGCGTGGTACCGCATTGACATTGAGAAATACTAACAGCGCAGCTTACATTCATGCACAAAAAACCTTAAGCATAGCGAATTTCAAGCTCAGATACTCTGTCGAAAGGGAGCAAGCACGTATTCACTATCTGGCCCAATGCGACCAACTATGAAAGACGCAGGACGCCCCGACATCGATCTGCGTTCATGATGGCACGGGCGCAGTGTGGTCATGAGCAGAGATACACGCAGGATTTATCGCCGGGATGGGACTAATATGGGATCCATATCGGACCTAAATTTTTCGACGCAAGTCCAGTAAATCATAGTATGCAAAATATATCGGGTAAAACCGACCTATTTCCGTCGCTTTTGCGGCTTTCCTGTTGAAGATCACGAACGTGGTGGGCAAAATACTCCGTCACATAAAGGTCTGAAAGGGTCAGCTCTTATGACTGAAAATACTGATTATTCACCACATGAGCGTAGCATGGCCCGTACTTGCACGCAAAAAAGGTCAGCACACGGAACCCTTACCGCCGCCACGACTGAGGGTGACGGCACTCCTAAAGAGCAGACAGGAAAGATGGTTCCACTAACAATCGAAGTGGACAAAACACAAGAATTTTTGTTTGCCGTGCTTGAGGAGATGGAAGCACAGAGGCAATTAGGAATAATTACGGCAAAAGAATTCTGGGACATACGGTCCATATGCGGGGGAGTCAAAGGTCCAGGATCATTATTCAATGAGCTTAGTGCTTCGCAGTCAGATACGACTATAAAAACGGTATTATCTATTGCAGAAGAATTTCTTGGAGATGACTTTAACCTTATACATGGGAATCTTGCTCTGCAAAAAACGTCAACGGCAGATGTCAGATCTTTACCGCGCTCCAAGGGTAGTTTAGGTGGCGAAAAATCACGCGGATTGGGCGTTGGTGTTGATAATTTTTCCGACCCTATGTCAGATGGCGGCTTCCGATATGGTATAGATGCATTTCAATCTGTTGCGCGAAAGAAGGTAAGGAAGCATTTTTCTGATGGCCATATTGATGGCTCGCATATGCAAAAGGTAATTGGAGTTATCGACATATATTGCCGATCTGATATTTCATTTGATTTTGCTATCGCGAAAATTGAATCCTTTTCTGAATACAAGCCAATCTCAGAAGAGTTGAAGCTTGTTTGGAAACATTTCGTCGGCCCGTTTTTTTATTCCGATAAGGTGTTGGAAATTAAAGGGGGGGATTTACAGCCTCAAGACAATATTATAAAAGAAGGAGTTTTGAGTGAAGATTGTTTGCAAGGCGAGTTCGATTTTGTCGGTTCAATTATTAGGGGACCGGACGGTCTTCTTTATTGTGAAATAGATGGAGAAAGGCGAATTCTTGCTGAGTTCGCTGTCGAGGCTGCCAGTAAAGATCCTGCGGGTACTGATGCCCAAACGCTATACCTAGATGAAGATGGCGGAATAGAAGTTCCAGTTGACGACGACGGCATGCCCTTGCGAGCTCCCGAGCTATGGAAGGATCGCAAGACAGGACGAGAGGTTACACCAGTTGATTTCATCCGAAAGTACTATGGGCCGTGGCTTGGTGGTGGCGGCAGCGGAGCTTGCTTGAGCCGCGCCGTGCTACATCGTTTAGATTTACCTCTGTACAATGCGTATGTTGCACGTATCCGCCGTCAACCAACTGAGGACTTGAAGCTTCCAACAGAGGCGCGCGAAACAATCTCTGATCCTGCGCAAGCCATGGAGCGCAGAAGAAGACTACAACGTGATGCCAAACGCTTAAAATCTGCCCTGCATACCGCAGACATGGCGCATCGCACCTTATAGAGTTGACAACTTTAAAAGTAAGGTTGGCGACTTGACGAAGTAATCCACTTCGGTCATCGTATCCCTATACACAACAACAGAGACGATTCTCGACAGATGGGAGAGTGACCCTTCACTGTGAATGCTCGCAGTGAACCGGAGTTATTCGCATTACCGTCAGGGAGAATTTTCCAAGGGGCAGAGCGTTTGCTTTGCCTCCACCTGAAATCATGTCCCCTAACAGAAGGAAGTCTAGAATGACTGGTGGTGAAATTTTTGGTGCGATTTTCGTATTTTTTGTGATCTTTGCAGTGCTTGAGTGGCTACTAAAACAGCTTGCCGCAATAGCGGAATATGCCGTCGCGAACTTTGTCTCCACAGTTTTGGTTGTGGGGGGAGTAGTAATGGGAATTGCATTGTTAGCGGGAAGCGAAGCCAGCGCGGCTGTAGCAATTGCGGTGCCCGCTGCAACAACTGTAGCAAAAATGCGTTTAACAGCAGGCTTTTAAGCTCAATACGGGCGAGGGGCGCGCCAGCCCCGCCCTTTTAAACTCTGATTTCAATGAGGTGTCTATGTTAAGATTTGCACGAAAAGGCGCATTCTTACTCTTCTGTGGGATGGGCTTAGCGAGTACATTCATATCTGCTGTGTCGGCGGAAAGCAGGCAAACGACAATTTCCAATTGCAGCGTAGCAGCATATGACTTGAAGCTTACAATCCGAGACGTCCAAACAGATAAAACCACAGCGCATATTGTGAAAGCAGGTCGTTGTGACGACATTGCGGTTAATCTCGGCGATCAGGGCGCAATTTTCTCACTCGCAGCGGTACCATCTACAAGTGTGTCCAGATTGTTGGACTATTCCTTTTTCATAGATGCTTGGGGCGGACATCCTGTTTTTGAAACATCTGGATCTGGTGTTCAAGCGTGTGTTGGTAGGATGACAGGCGAGATCAAGGATGTCGGTTGGCTCGGACGCTGCGGCTCAGCGGAAAAGAGGGTAGAGCTGGGTTTCTTATCGGGCGCAGCTGAACAGCATTTCTTGTTTATCGAAGACCCCTTTGTATGCGCTGAGGCAAACAAAAACTGCGGTTCAGATGATATTGGAGAACTACTGGCGTGGTCTAGCGCGCTGAACCGAGCACTGGAGATTTCATGGGAGGCACAGAATCCTACATTTGATCATGGGCTTATCCCAACCGAAACTGGGTTGGCTACATCAGACCTTAATGGGCCTTTGGAGAGGGGCATTTATGTCGACTATCGAGTTGAACCTGTTACCCCGTTTGGCTCACCCATCCTCGGGATGAAAGGCGACGTAATATTAACCTTTAATGGCGAGCCCATTTTCGACAAAGACAGTTTTATCATCTTAGCTATCAAGCATGGTATGAGGTCAGGGTATGAAAACCCATATAAAATGCAACTTTTACGTGGCGGGAAAATCTATGAAATTGAAGGCTACACTGCGTTTCATCGTGGAACGTTCGGCTCAATTTTCCTAGATGGAAATGGCATGTGCCGTGTCGGCACGAGAGCTGCGCTTTCTTCTGCACTAAACGAAGCAACATTTTATACTGCGCCGATTCTTGGATGTGCGAGATACGATCTTGAAAACATCTCTGCTAGCCGCCGTCAGCAATGCGAGTTTGCATACAGACAACTGCTCGCGGCGTACCGTCAGTGGTGTGGCGACGTTACTCGATACGGAAGTATTGTAGGTGCAGTGATCATGCCAGGGAGGAAGGGTGCTGAAACGATGTTGCGCCGTTTCGGTTTGAAAAAACTTGGTTCTCTAGCAGCACCTATGGCTGTTGAGGCACTCGAAGAAACCGCCCGGGCCGTTTTGACTCTCCCTCCCGGAATTCACGCTGTAGACAACATAAACTCTATCGCACAACAGATCGCCTTTGGAATGGCTGTTGGGCAAATTGCCAATCAGGGCCTTAGAGTTTTTTCAGCCGTTAAAAAGGGATACTAGAATGTCGAACACAAAAATTTCACTTTTAGTGCTGGCTGCAGTAGTAACGATCCCTACGATTGCAAAAGCCGAAACGCGTCGATGCCCCATTTGCGATTCACCGAACGTCTCGAGGCAGCTACCTAGCACAACGCCATTATCGACCAATAAACAAGTTTCACCCGGAGCGCCTTCTATAGATAGAAATAGCTCAGCGTTTTCTGCAGACGACATTCGTGCTGCAAGTAGAACCCGCTTGGAAGCAGTTGACGGCGCTGTTGGACCACATGCAACATATAAAACTAACAGCGAGAAACAGATAACTGGAATTGCCCATTGGCAAAGAAATAGCAACCCAAACTACGATAAGGAGTTTATCTTGGAAAGAAGGGTGGACACTCAATACTCCGAATCGGCGGACCACTTCAACAAGGTCACTAATGAATACGTGCCAACTCCGCACGTTCATGATAAAAGTATTTCGGGAGGCGTGAGATCTGCGAACGCCAACGAATTACCCAAGTGAGCGTATAATGAATCTAACAAGTTTACAAATGTGGTACCTATCCAACTGCGATGGAGATTGGGAGCATCAAAGTGGCATCAAGATAGAAACGTTGGATAATCCCGGATGGAGGGTATCTGTTTCGCCACCGCAGGGTATATCATTCGATAAAGATTTTTCAATCAACCACCAAAACGAGGACGATGAGAACGATTGGATTATCTGCCGTATTGAAGGTGATAACTTTGTTGGATATTCCGGGCCAACAAAACTGAATGAAATCGTTCGGAAATTTTTGGAATTTGTGAATTTTCCAAATTAACTGACGTAAAACGGTGGATTTACAGCCCCCTTCCTTGTTACGCAAGATCAACGGGTTGGATACTTCCAGAATCCGACACCCAAAGGATAGAGGTTTTGGTTTAAGGTTTAGAAGTAGTTATTGGCTATGCCTGCATGACTTCTCCGATCTAATTCCTGTTTTACTGTACTTTTTCATTTGAGCAACTTTGGTGTCGTTGCCCCTCCAGCATGAACATTCTTTTTTGTCTGCTTATTCATAACATATATGTAAAGTCTGCTTCGGCACGCTAGCAGGGAGGATGCAACGGAGGGCGGCACGCTCTCCTTGCCGAGGACGGGCTTGCCCGCCCGCAGTACAAGATGCGGCGTAGCACGCCGCACATCTTGCGTTCTTTCTTATCTTCGTGAAAAGGTGCTGTTAGTTCTGTGCTACATTCTGGAGAACGTGCTACGTGGTACTCTCAAGCCAAATTTGCAACAAGCTAAAGAAGTCTCGGCTGATCGACCTCTTGCTTTAAAAGTGTCGCATATTTAGGGTCACGGAAGAATGAATAATAGGCGGGTTCTCCTGCCTGTACCAAGCGCTTCGCAATGATTTCTATCGCCTGATCAATTACGACTTCGCGCCGTTCGTCTGTTGCGCTTGGATCGATCAAACCACATAGCATCAATATGTGGAGTGCCCCATACGTTACAAACGTGTTTTCCACACGTCCGATCCCCCTAATCCTGATTTCATCCTGAATATAAGCACGCTTTTGTTCGATCAGATCAAACCATTCCAAGGCGTTAACAAGTCGCTCTGCATCTGCGTCTGCAAAAATACGAGTGTACCATTCTGTAAAAATACTATCCGAGTCCCGCTTAGCTCTAGCTGGATCAAAATGAACAAATGAAAGAAGCAACTGCCCGGCCTTGAGAGCATCCAAACTTCGCTCCTTCTCTGCGCCAAGTTTTTCAACACCACGCTTTCGAACGTAGTGAATCCCAAATTTTGCTAAGTTTCGTTCCAAGTCCAATTGGTAGCGATCATTGGCCCTCAAATCACGAGAATGAATTCGATTCTGGCTATTGGTACTTATTGCAATACGACTAATCAGATCGACGTTATCAGTTTGGAAAATTCGAAATAGGACGGACAAATCTTTGAAACTGTCGAAATTTGGATAATAATCTTTCATCGCGTCAAAAATCGCAGAGCACGTTTGTGCACCATTGACAATTGAAAGACGCTTTATGCCAACTTTCTCTAAAGGTGAGCCAGCCTTCATCACCTTCACCTGCGACCCAACCATTGTAATACCATTGTTTAAAGACGCAAAGTGCATATTCTCTTTTGACGCAGCCGTTTTCAAAATCTCCTTATTCACTGCATTGTTCGTGCCTAGAAATCCACGGACGTTCATATCGAACAATGCGTAGTCAACTTTTCTTTCGTTTCTCAAATCTTTGACAAGGTTATACAGCTCTTTCGCGGAGATGTATCCAACATAACTGCGAAGCTCCGAGTTTCCAAAATCCAAAACGCCAGCTTCACGTGCGTAGAATGTATGGCTGGTTTTGCGACTATGTGAATTCAGGCAATATTCAATAAATTCAGAAAGATGGAACTCTTCCACCTTAACCTCTGTTCTTTCCATCTGCTTTACGAAGGACGCTATCTCATGCCCCGAGCAAGGCATTCCATTACTAACGATCCAGAGCTTGAATTCAGGAAATTCCGTCTTTTGCAAATCTCGTATTTGCAGTGCTTTTTGATATAGCCTCGGATTGAAGAGCTTCGCCATATCGGCGTCGGGGTCTGAAAGGACATTAAAGAATCTCTGGACTTTTTCTGCATCCCCGTATTTAAAAGCGTTACTAGCCTTCCTGTGCGATGTATGAACCTTGCTTTGAAACAAATGAATAACTGGTTGATCTGATCTGTTATCAAAATGAATAGCATCTATTCCACAATCATTTCCACCATCAGTGAACGCTTCATCAATTTCAAATTGCTCACAGTAGAGGCGATGCGATAGGAAAATTTGTATCAGCCCCTGTTTGGGCGTGGAAACCAAGCTATCTTGATACAGTTCCTCAACGCGAGAATTTAAACGTTCAAAATCAGTTTCATCAAATTTCATAAAAACAACATCTCTATCAAACAGTTCTACGTCAAGTGGCAGTATGGCGAAACAAACAGCCTTAATTCATTCTCGCCAATTATCTTTGGGAATTCGGTCCAAGCCATAACTTATTGACCATCTCTGGATCAACGACTTTACATGCCCATAATTTTTTTCCAATTTATCGACTGACCCGCAGCTTGCAGTTCTCGCCCTAAAGCTTGTTTCCAAGCTCCGCCGATGTCCATATTCTCCCAAACGACACCAGCAAAATCACTTGGTATCTCCACGGTTCCACGTTTCAACGCGCAAACTTTATCTCGACCAAGATGACCGATAAAATGACCCAATTCGAGAAGAACGTTTTGACGCGCTCGAGGCTCAAGCTCAGCACTATTTTTTGCCTTCCCCAAATCATCAGGTGTCAAAAGAACAACTGCAAAACCAACGTCTGAATTGTCGACTACCTTCTCTATAACAGTCCGCCCCCTGTTGGCCTGCTCGTGCAAAATTATTGGCTCTAACCCAATTTGAAGAATGAACCGTGCTACGGTTTCACGAGCTTCGCCATCATGACCATGAACAACAAAGACCTTGTTTGACTTTGGGTAACTTACAGCCACATCCCTACGACCATTGCTTTCAACAAAATCCCTATAATCACGAACAAATGGGATGATCAGTTGACCAACCATTTGTTGAACATCTCTCATATACTTATTGGTGTGGCTTACATAGAAGGTCCCAGAGAACTGGATCGCCCATTCTGGATCTTCGCTCATCTTTAAAACAATCAAAAGCTGAAGCCCTAGAACCTCAAGATCGTCCTCAGGCCAAGGTAACACTGCACTGCCAACCATACCCTTTTGACTGCGCTCCCCTTCTTCAAGAAACAACTCCAAATTAGCTATGTCAGTAAGTTGTTTGTTAACTGGCAAGAGTTCTTCGGTTGTCAGTAACCGCCCAAGTTTTTTCAGCGGAGTAGAGTAACTTTGATAGTCTGCGGATTGCAAATCAAGGACCGCATTGTTTATCTGTTTGAACAGTCCCTTGTTGTCAGCCATCGTCACCCTCGAGCCTTGCTTGAGCTGCTTTGGACAGAATTTCTGAGCGAAAGTGTTCTTTGGCTTGCTCCACTAACGGCTTCACAAGCTCATTGCTTGCGTAGCGACCAACACGATCATCCAACAGACGCTCGGCTTGGTTAATGGCTTGCTCAATACTCGATGGATCACTTGGATCGAACGACACGGCCCCAAGTTCGCCGTCTAATTCTTCTAGCGCTGATTGAGCTTCATTCATCTCTCTCGAGCTTGTCTAAGCCTTCAATTTTAAACATAGAGCTTTACCTTTGATCAACGAAATCCATTTTGACGTGTGTAATAAATATAGCAAGAGAACCCAAGGCAGAACACTACAATTTGCAGACCAGCGCAAATTTAGAGTATAATAGTAACTATGCAAAAGGATATGATATCTTGTCTGTTTTCACCGGGTTGGTCGGGATCATTGGGGCTGTGCAGGCCTGTTTCTTCTAGAAGAAACAGGCGCGATGAAAGCGTAGCTTCATCGCGGCGGAAGGCGGTTTTCTGTGCCTGATGCTGTTTCAGATACTAAGCCGGATCATGTCGGTTATTCGGAAATGTTCCGCGCGGTGGCGGCGCAACAGGATTTGGACGATTACAACAACGCTGTCTCCGGCGCGGATGTTGGGCGCATACAGCGGCATGGCGCGCGTAGTGAGATTGATCCGCTTACGGGCGAGAAAAAAGGGTCTGCGGCGCAGCGGGCGGCACGGTCGTTGGATTGGTTGTTGGCGAATGATCTCGTCTACGTGCAGGCGTACGAATCCGCCAGCCGCGAAGTTTCCGCGACTTTCGAACTCGCAAGTGACATTCTTGAACGCTTACTACGGGAACAAACGTTGGTCACAGATCAAATCACTGAATTGACCGACAGTGCCGCTACCCTCTCGGATGGACGCAAAGTGTTCAAAGACAAAGACGGATTGGTTCGGGATGCCGATGGCGAAGTCATTGACGATATGCTTGCCGCTGAAATCGTTTGGAATGGTGATGAACCAAGCTACGAAGAATTTGTCGCTCTACAAGATCGCGCCGATAAGCTCGACGCCGCAATCAATGAAGTGCGTGGCATCGGAATCGGGTTGGGTGGCTTGCAAGGTGAGTTAGCCGACAATGAAACGCCGCCTGACGTAGGGCGATTGAAAGAAATCGAACAGCGCGGACAAGAACTCGACAAAAGGTTAGAAGAAATAGAAGCCATGAACTTTGATCTTTCCGCCCAAGCGTCCGCTGAACTCGAAATTCGGATGCCTGCCCCGACGAGCATTGCTGCTGCTGACTTGCCGACCAAGCTCAACTGATTAATTGCCACCAAAAGAGCCGCAAGCGTTTTCCAAAACAACCAAAATTACCGCGCTCGGATGATATTCTGCGTTACTTGAGATTTTGCGTCTAATGTACTCGTTTTGCTCCTCCATGGTCTCACGGTCTCCAGCGTACCAAGTGTTCAAACACTCCGAAACAACGGCGTTTGAACGAGACATAACAAAGCTCGCCATCGTAACCGCTGTTTGAATGTAATTGTTCTGCCCTTCCTCTGACCAAGTCAAAAAGTCATGCCCCTTTAGGCCATCTGCCAACGATTTCTGTGGAAAACCCGTAGCCATGACCGCAAGCGCCATTGCGCCAACCGCACCGCGTAAGTGTATCATATTTCATGATTTTTGGACAAGACCAGCCTTTACGGGAAACCGAAACCGCCGTAAACAGGAAGCTAGGAAATACGAGGCTTTGCGCGCAACGTGGTTGCGGCGAACCGCCGAAAAACAGGGCGTTCAGAAAGGATCGTTTGTGGTCTTCTGCCATGCCCTGCCGTATCGGCTATATACGCGTCTCAACGCGCGCGCAGCTTACTGACCGCCAGACCAAGGCGCTTGAGTCTGAATGCGATACGCTGCGCGTTGAATATGTTTCTGCGGTCGCTGGAGAGCGTCCCGTTTTCGAAACTGTCATGATGGAATTGAACGAAGGCGATACCTTCGTTGTACTTGATCTTGATCGCGCGTTTCGCAGCTCTATTGATGCCATGCTGACCGCCGATGCCCTGCGCGGGCGTGGTGTCAAAATGCGCATCTTGTCCCTGCCCATCGATACGACCACGGCGGAAGGTGAATTGTTCTATACGATGGTCGCCGCTTTCGCGAATTTTGAACGCCGGATTATCTCACGCAGGACGAAGGAAGGACTGGAGGCTGCAAGGCGGCGCGGTGTCGTGCTTGGTCGTCCTTGCATCCTGACACCGGAACAAATCCGCGCGGCGCATCAAAAACTCACTTTCGGCGCAACCTATGCCGAACTCGCCGCCAAGCTCGGCGTTTCCCGTCAAACCCTCCAACGCGCATTTCAGCGCCACGGCCTGATCTACCCAATCCCACAAAAACAGAAAGGATCATCGTGTCTAAGATCACCAACGACCTAACCGAAACTGAGCTTTTCCGCCTCACCTGCGCTTATACCGCCATTCGTGATCCGGCGATACGGGCAGTGTTTCTGGAATTGGTGGAAGCTTGGGCGGTAGATCAGTGGACATGTAGGTAAAAGCGTTACGCACATTGCCACTTCTTACCTCAAAGCATGTCGAAACCTTTTTTCTCTAGTCGAAGATACATGTCGGCGTAGGCGTCAATCGCGCTCAAATGATCACCTTCAACCGGAGGGACAGGCATGCTGCCGATATCTCCATTTGCCTTCTTAAAAAAGAAACGTGCAGTGTCTTTTAATGCCTCCAATGTGTCTGTGTCAGTTTTCATAGGCGATTGTATTAGTGAGCAAAGCTCCCCTTCTTCTAGTTTCAGAATCGCGGCTATCATTTTGGCATGACGGTTCTTAAATTGGATCTTGCCCCTGAACAGCAATGAAACCCCAGCTTTGCTAAGGCCACCTTCTTTACCAAACTGATCGATCAAAGCCACGCTAAGGTCTTGCTGGGTAAGACCTTTAGCCTTCATTTCCCGTTTGACCATGTCAATTGCAGGAGAAATGCCGCTATCTATATTACTGTCCAAAGCCATAGCCAGCCTTTGAACAAGTTTTTGTTTTTAAAGTAAAAAAAGTCGGGAGTCCACGAAAAATACCCCCCAGGGCAAGGAAATGAAATGAATCCTCAGTTTTATCAGCGTTAAACATCGCAGACTCCATGCCACTGCTCAGGTAGCCGTGAAGTCGAAACATGCCCCACAAGGCGGGTCACCCACTGCGAATCTGTTGCCCGCGAAAGTGTTGCCCCTTGAAGGCTCAGTTTAGCAGATTTAGTAAATTTCTCCGTAGAACTAAATCTATTCAGTCAACAGTGAATTAGCTGAACAGAATCTTGTCAGGTAGTTGTATTTTTTCACCCACCATATCCAGTATGCTGAAATGACAAACTTGGAACATGCTGATAGCGGACCTATGAGGTCGAACGCGGCGCGCTATTCGATTTTTCATCAAATAATTGTGATTGCGTTGAAATATTTAGCCAGCAATTAAATCCTTACCAAAATTTAGTTGGCGAAAGAGTCTTACTAAACCAGAGCTATACTGAGAACTCCATCAAGTGAATTCCATAAATAATCAAGCGATTTGAATGAGTTATAAGCACGTGCAACCCTAGCATTGTCGTTTGGCGGGATGCCACAGCGGCCTAAGTTAGGAGAAAGCCTATGTTTAACTGCCCTCACTGCCGCCTGAACGGGTACTGCATCAACATCGTGACCGAGTTGGTTACTGACGATGAACTGGACAACCCCGAATACCTGCGTGACGTTCGAGCGCTTGCGCACGAATTTTTCGGGAAGGACGCCGCAGGCTGTCTTGACCACTTCGACGCGCTCTATCGTGATTACCGTGGGTGGATTTGTCACGAAGGGACGGAAATCTTCCTCGATATGGAGGAATTTGACCGCAATTGCATCGACGATTGGTTCGAACGGTTCTGCTGCACCCGTTGCCCGCCGGATGTTACGCCCCGGTTGCAAGAAAGATCGCGGGAACGCGTTCGGATCGTGGCAACCATTTTGAAAGCACACTATCCGGTACGTGCTTCGCTGTGGGGAGTTCGTCCTGCGAATGACAACGCGGCACCTTCCTCGCGCTGAGCCTATCACCCTAAATCCGATCAGACTTACTCTATGACGAAAAACGCCGCCCCTAAGGGCGGCGTTTTCTATGAAAGGTGGTGCAAATGTCGATGACGTTGGTTTTAAACCTTGTTGTGTCGAGTTTGGGGTTTGCGGTGGGGTCGGTTTATCTCAAGCGGTATGCCGATCAGGGGGCTTGGCTCGATCTGGGTGGGGCGTTCTTAGTTTTTGGGCTGAGCAACCTTGTTTATGCGCAGGTGCTGGCGAAAGGCCTCGGGCAAGGCGCGGTGCTGTCAAGCATGGCGCATCTGATTTTGATGTCGGCGGCGGGTGTGATGCTCTTTGGCGAGCCCATGGGGATTTATCATGTTGCGGGGCTGGTGAGCGCTTTGGCGACGATCTGGTTGTTCACCTTGGCGAACCACGCCGGATAACTAAATTCGCCCTATCACCCGAAACCGCAGGGCGTCGGGGGTAGAACAGGGTCAGAGGCGATTCACACCGGATCACCTCGCAGCCCTCACCCAACAAAGGGACCTCTAACATGGCTGGAATGAGTAACCACGCGCAGGCGGGGCAGAATATCTTCATGTCTTCTGTCACGCTGCTCGCCAATACGGCGGCGGTCGCTTGCACGTTTTTTCTAACCCCGTGGCTGTATGCCCGCAGCATCGGGTTTGTGCAAAACCTGACCTACGACACTTACGGCGCAGGTTGGGCAGAGTTCATGGGCTTTGCTTGGTTCGGCATCTGCGGATGCTTTGTGTTTGCAATCTCAAGGGCGTCAATTGGCACGGCCTTGATCTTTGGCGGGTTGGCTATCGTCACCCGCTTTATGTGAGTTCACCAAATAATCCAAAGCCAGAAAAGGAGATAACCAATGGCTAAATACGAACGTGTTGGCGGCATCTACCGCAAAAAGGAAAACCCATGGCCTGCCATAATCACGGTGATTGTGGTCATCGTGATCCTTGCCAACCTCGGCGGCTAAGCCGCCCCCAATAAGCACACAAGCCGCCCCGCCAGTCGGGGCGGCTTTTTTTGTTTCAGGAGCAATCATATGAATGACAACGAAGCGTATCGCTTTGGCAAAGCGCGGTTTGCAACTGCGCGGGAGGCCGCAAAAGCGGGGCTGCATGAACAAGCCGATAACGCCCTATTCTTTGGCTTCATGGGGAAGAATCCGCTTTTTTATTCGGGCATGGGTGGGGCTTTGCTGGTCGCAGGCGCGCGCAGCGGCAAGCTGACCACGACACTCGCCTATAACGCCTGTTTTGGCATTGCCAAGCAGACCCTTGTTATCCTTGATATCAAAGGCGAAATCGCCGCTATCAGCCAATACCAAGTGCCGGATGATAAATACTGCATTTATTGGAATCCACTCGGGCTGCATGGCTTGCCGCAACACCGGATAAACCCCGTTGATTATATCCGCAAAGACAGCCCGTCCTTAGTCTCTGACGTCAAAGTGCTATGTCAAAATTTGGTGGTTGCCAGCGGATCGGCGCAGGGCGTGTATTTCGAAGGCCGCGCGCAAGAAATCCTTGAAGGCGTCATGCTAAGTCTGGTCGAGCAAAAAGGCGTTTTGACCCTGCCTGACCTCTATCATGTGGTGAACTTGATCCCCGGCGGCGGCGATGAATGGCTGGATTTTGGTTTCGAGATGTCCCAAAGCCAGTTTCCGATTGCCCGCCGTGTTGAAGAAGAAATCGCCACCTCCCGCGAAAACGGGGCGAATTCGTTTCAAAGCATAATGGGGGAAATTTATCGCGCCTTAGCTCCCCTTTCCGACCCAATTTTGCTTCAATCCGTTAGCCCACCTTTTGATTTTTCCATGGCTGAACTTTGCGCCAGTGACCGCAAATACCAACTCTATTTAATGCCTCCGGCGGAAATGGTCATGCCTTGGGCGGGCATTGTGAAGTCGTTTTTCGTTGCGGGTATGATTTGGAAATCCCGCGCGCCGCATGCGCCACGGCAAACATGGATCATGGATGAATGCGGGCAATTGGGAAAATTCCCGATGATCCCAAAGCTTTACACTTAT
The DNA here is from genome assembly GCF_058892305.1 of Pelagimonas sp. Classification (NCBI taxonomy): domain Bacteria; kingdom Pseudomonadati; phylum Pseudomonadota; class Alphaproteobacteria; order Rhodobacterales; family Roseobacteraceae; genus Pelagimonas; species Pelagimonas sp. The sequence goes on along the minus strand of NZ_JBZXVN010000025.1, from coordinate 64,571 downwards.
GGCGCGGGCATTGGCATTCAGCCCTTCGCGGTGTTTCAAAACTCAAAACAAATGAATGGGTTAGTGGAAAATGGCGCGGAGTTGATCGCCTCTAGTGCGGCTCTGTCGCTCTATTATGCCGTGCGTGATTTGCCCTCGGCGGAACAGCTTTCACGCATGCTTGGGACGGAAACTCTTGAGTATAACGACAGCCTGCAACAATCCCGCGCGGAACTGGCGAAATCGCAAGCGGCGCAAGCCTTTATCTCCGGCGGAGATCCCTTTGCCGCTGCGTTGAATTACCGCCACCACAAGCAAGCCGCCAGCCATCGCAGCCAGCAACGCCGCAATGTGCGCAACCCCGATGAGATCATCCAGACACCGCCGGATAAGGGCTACGCCTTTGTCGATGGTCTGGCGCATCCACTCGAATATGACCGTAGGCCTTATTTTATAGAGCCATGGATGGCGGGACGCTTCATGCCAAACCCGTATCACCCGCCCCATGACTCTGTGCGTGTTAAAGCTGGCTGGGGGCATCGCACACTACGCGTTTGCGATGTCCCCACACCCGCCAATCTCATGCATTACCCGCAATACGCCCAAGGGCGCATGCGCATCTTGGAGACGTAAGTTTAAGGCAAGCTCGGAGCCGTTATTCCTCTTCGGCTTCGAGCGCCTGTATCGCCTTGCTGCAATCCGCTTTCAGTTCCGGCAAATAGTCCCGAGCGATGTCCCACACCATTTTTTCGGACACTTCATCATAGTCATGACGCAAAACGTTCCCGAAACCGCGCATGGCATCCCAATCTTGATCAGGTAGCAATTGGCTGGCTTTGGGGTGCAACTTTATCGCGGCTTCGGTAATGCGCTGCATACAGCGCTCAACCGCATCAACCGTGCGCGGGTCATTCAAAAACTTCTGAAAATCATAGTCCTCAAGATAGAACTGAATGCGTTCGATATTGAAGACGATATCATTAAAACGGGCAATCGGGCGGCTAGAAGGCATAAAGACGGTCGGCCTTATAGGTCTCGCGCACAGCGGGCTTTTGCAAGTCTTCGTCAGATAGATCAACATCCGCCTCAAGGATATCGCTCAACCTGTCATGCAGCCTTTGACGCATGCCAAAATACTTCATCGGTTGGGCTTTGATCGCACGATCAAAAGCAACACCGATATCGATATCCGAGCGCTCATGCTGCTGTTCGGTCGCAAATGACCCAAAAAGCGCAAGATGCCGAACCCCCATGGCTTCAAGCTCGGCTTGATGGGCGCGAAGTGTTTCAACGATGTTTTGCGCGGTCGGTATCATAGGAAAATTCTACCTGACAGCCTGCAATCTGTCAAAGCTATGATTTCAATCGAAATTTTTAAAGCCTTATCACCCAGATAGCGCTGACCAGCATGATAACTCGCTATGGGGCTTTGCCCTCAAACCACTCCCCTGAACCAAATGAGGTATATCCTTGTCCAAGCAACCAAAAAACGGGCATGCCAGAGCGCCCGTGTCTGAGCGTGAGCGCGACTGGCTCGAAAAGTTCCGCACCACGCCCGTTTATGAAACCCACCTCACGCCGACTGGCACTATCGCCAAGGAAGTTCGCCGCGATGTCGAAGAGACCCGCGAAGCGCGGATCAAGTTCATCAGCAAGCGACTGGAGGCGCAAAAGACCCGTGCGCGTGATGGCTTCAATCGTTCCCGCTAACGAAAGGACACACTATGACTGACACCCCCAGAAAACCCGAAATGCTTGCCTACCACGTCAAGGATCGCGGCGAAGGAAAAGACGCGGTTTGGAATCGTGTTGGCGCAGCGTGGGAACACCGCGACGGCAAAGGCTTTGATATCCAGATGGATGCCGCACCCGTCGATGGTCGTCTGACCTTGCGTGAGCAAAAACGCGAAGAATACCGCGAACAACGCAAGCCCGCCCCGCAAAAATCCCGTGAACAGGAACCACAGCGCTAGCCAAGTGTGGTGGTCGTATTCTGGCTCTTCACACAGCAGGGAATACGACCGCATGCGCGTAAGCGCATATTTTCCTTGATTAAATTTAGAATTCGAGTCATGTTCTGCATTCGTTCTTATCTGAGTGAAAGGAGAACATCACCCCCAACAGCAAAGACAGGAGATCATTATGGTACACGCTGATGGCCATCGCTATCAAACTCTCACCCTCGACACCGAGCGCTATCAAGCCCTGCTTGACGCACCGGAATTGAGCGAGGCGGAAAAGCGCGAATTGATCGAAACGCTGTGGCAGGTGGTGATTGGCTTCATTGATCTCGACATTGAAATTTGCACAACAGATAGCTGTGGAAAACCTTCCAAAGCCACACAATCCGCCACATGCAAAGTGCCACCTGTGGTAAAATCAAGCATTCCTTTGATGAAAAGCGGCTTTGCCGAAGCGACCAGCAACGCTGCAAACGCCCCTGTTGAGACAAAAACCAATCGGGAGGCCTCATGACCAAAAACACCATTCAAAAAGCCGTCATTTACACCCGCGTTTCCGGTGCGAAACAGGTGCGCGAGGGCGATGGCCTCGCCTCACAAGAAAACCGTTGCCGCGAATACTGCACGTATAAGGAATACGACGTCATTGAGGTTTTCTCGGATGATATGTCCGGCAAGTTCGAACGCCGCCCTGCGATGGATCGCATGTTGGCGTTTTTACGCCTGAACCCCAAAGGAAGCCACGCGGTTATCATCGACGATATCAGCCGTTTCGCCCGTAATGTGCAGGCACATATCAAGCTGCGCGAAACTTTGGCGGATGCGGGTGGTGTGCTGGAAAGCCCGTCGATTGAATTTGGCGAAGATAGTGATTCCCGCCTTGTCGAACACATGTTGGCTTCGGTCGCCCAGCATCAGCGGGAAAAGAACGCCGAACAAACGTCAAACCGCATGAAAGGACGGATGATGAATGGCTACGCCGTGTTCTCCGCCCCGATTGGCTATACGTACCAAAAGACAAAATCCCACGGCAAGTTGCTGACGCGGGACGAACCCGTCGCCTCGATCATCCAAGAAGGGTTGGAAGGTTACGCCTCGGGTCGCATCACAACACAGGCCGAATTGCGCCGCTATTTCGAGGCGCAGCCTGCTTTCCCCAAATGCACGCCCAACGGCAAAATTAGGCAACAGCGGGTCAGTGATTTGCTGAAACGTATCATCTATGCCGGATACATCGAACATGACCCTTGGGGTGTTACACGCCGCAAAGGCCATCACGAGCCGATCATCACGCTCGAAACCTATGAGCGCATCCAAGCCCGCAAAAACGCCCGCTCCGTTGCGCCCCAACGCAAAGACATTAACGAAGACTTCCCCCTTCGCGGCGCTGTCGCTTGCGGCGACTGTGACAACACAATGACCTCGTGCTGGTCGCGCAGCGGAACGGGCAAGCTTTATCCCTATTTCTTCTGCAACAATCGCGACTGCGACGCTTACCGCAAAAACATCCGCGCTGAAAAAATCGACACGGGGTTTGAAGATATTTTGCAGGCGCTGACGCCAAGTCGCCAGTTGCTCACCATTGCCTTTGAAATGCTTAAGGACGCGCTAGGGCAAAAGGCGGGACAAATTGCGCATGTGCAAGCCGAGCTAAAGCGGCAGATCAAAGCCTTGGACAAGCAGCAAAACGCTGTACTGACTCGGTTGGTCGAAACAACGAACGACAAAGTTGCCACCGCCTTGGAAACCAAAATCGCGCAAATCGAAGATCAAAAGTTAATTTTGCAGGAAAAACTGGCACAATCCGCCAAACCACGCGAAGCAAAGCCCCATGACTTCGAACTTTTGCGCCGCTTCCTGTCAAACCCTTGGGATATCTATAATAATGGAACGCTAGCCATGAAGAAAACCGTCCTAAAACTCGCCTTCACGGCACCATTGAGCTTTGACCGAAAAACAGGCTTTCGAACTCCGCAAACGTCTGTAATCTTTGAGTTTTTAGACAATCTCACATCAAAATGTGAAATGGTGCACCTGAGAGGATTCGAACCTCTGGCCTCTGCCTTCGGAGGGCAGCGCTCTATCCAGCTGAGCTACAGGTGCGTGCTTTTGCCTTATAGGCCGACCTTTAGGTCGTTGCAACGCAGGTAATCCCCTACGCTGCAATTATTTTCAGTCCCCAGTGGAGGGGTGGTGGGATGGTGGGCGGGGCGCATTTCCAACGGAAACAGCGCCGTCCCTCATCCTAGCAAATCATGGGCCAATTCAAGCGCATCGACCAATTTGTCAACCTCATCACGGGTGTTATACATCGCGAAACTCGCCCGACACGTTGCGCTGACGCCGAAATGATCCATCAATGGCCCGGCACAGTGGTGACCCGCGCGAACGGCAACACCCTTCTTGTCAAGAATCGTTGAAATGTCATGGGCATGCCCTGCCCCGTCCATAGTGAAGGAAAAAATCGCCCCCTTCCCCGGAGCGTTGCCTTGCACCTGCAACCAGTTGATTCCGCCTAGTTTGGAAATCGCATAGTCACGCAGGTCGGCTTCATGGGCGGCGATGTTGTCCATGCCGACGCCCATCATGTATTCCAACGCGACACCCATGCCGATTTGCTGAACTATACCCGGTGTGCCGGCTTCGAATTTCATCGGCGGATCATTATAGCTCACACAGTCTTTGTGAACTTCGCGGATCATATCGCCACCGCCCATAAACGGCTGCATCTCATCCATGCGGGCGCGTTTCATATAGATCGCACCCGAGGCCGACGGCCCATATAACTTGTGACCGGTGATCGCATAGAAATCGCACCCGATATCCTCTACATTGACCGGCATATGCACCGATCCTTGCGAGCCATCCACAAGCACAGGCACGCCCTTGTCCCGCGCTGCGGCACAGATGAATTTCACATCCACCACCGTACCCAAAACATTCGACATATGGGTGATTGCAACAAGCTTGGTTTTCGGTCCAATCGCGTCGATAACCTTTTGCGGATCAAGCCCGCCTTGATCATCAACATCCACCCATTTCAAAACGATACCTTGGCGTTCACGCAGGAAATGCCACGGCACGATATTGGCGTGGTGTTCCATCACACTTAGGACGATCTCATCACCCGGTTCTAGGTTAGGCATCGCCCAACCATAGGCGACCATATTGATGCCCATTGTGGTGCCGGTGGTGTACACAATCTCTTCGGGGTCGGATGCCCCAAGGAACCGCGCCACAATCTCGCGCACGCCTTCATATTTTTCGGTCGCAAGGTTGCTAAGGTAGTGTAACCCACGGTGAACGTTGGCATATTCCTCGGCATAGCCCTTGGTGACCGCGTCAATCACCACCTGCGGCTTTTGCGCAGAGGCCCCGCTATCAAGATAGACCAATGGTTTGCCATTCACCTCACGGCTCAGAATGGGAAAATCCGCGCGGATTTTGGTGACGTCATACATATCCGTTAATCCCTGTAGGATCGACCCCGATCAGGGTCAGTAGGATCGACAGGGCAAAGGCCATGCCCATCAATCCAAAAACAATTGTGCCAAGTGCCTTGAGCAAACTGCCAAAGCCATGGGCTTCGTCCAAAAAGTGCAACAAGATCCAAAAGCCAATGACCGAAGTCAAAGAAACCGCCAAACCGCCTAGAAAGGCCGAGGCTGGCATCAGGATCAGCAAGGCAACCTGAACCAAGGCCCGCAAGGCTTGGAGCCAGATCACCAGAACCGCGATGTCGGCAAGGCGCGCCGTGCCGCTAAACAACCGTCCGCCCCACAAAAACGCCAGCATCGTCGCCAAAAGCGATCCGGCCTGCAAAACGCCATAGACCGACGGTTGCGCCAAAAACCACGGCAGTGGTGTCGGGTCCACCAAAACCGCGATCCCGAAGAGAAGCGTATTTAGAACCACCACCAGTGCAAAACAGGTCAGCAGCGCCTCGTTTGACAGCCGCAGACCAATCAGCCAGCGCGCCACCAATCGGGGTTCGGTGAGACTACGTAACACCAAGGTCAATGCCATTTGGCCCATTATGGAGCCCTTTTCTTGTGAACAGTGCGCAGACCTGCCAACCAAAACCACAAAAAAACCAACCAACACAAGAGCTTTACCAACTCGGCTTGTGTTCCCGGCCCAACAAAACCAGCCACCAGCCCATAGAGCAACAAAAGCGGACTCATCGCCAGAAACGCCCAGAACAACGCAAGACGCGACCCATAGGATGTGCCCTGCCCGCCAAACAACCGGGCGATCCAATGGCTGACAAAACCAACAAAATAAAGCGCCAAGGGCAAGGCGAACACGGTGATGACAAAGGATTTGCCCATCGGTTCCAACATCGATGTCCCGGCAAGATGCGCCGCACGCGACAGTCCGGGCCATTGGGCGATGAACATCACAAAGGCCGCGGCCATCACAAAAACGAGGGCGCGGTCTTCCCGCTCCCCAACCGCGCGTAGCCGGGCAATCACCTTGCCCGGCCCACGGTAAGTCGCGATGATATCGCTGCTTAATGCCATAACACGGTGCGCCCTAGTCTTTGCGGTGCCGCGACAACCACGCCTCGGCCCGCGTCAGGATTTCGTCCTGCAGGGCTTCGTCTTCGATCTCATCCACGGCCTCGGCCAAAAAGCTCAGCACAAGCAAATCTTGGGCAATCGAATGCGGAATGCCCCGAGATTGCAGATAGAACAGCGCGTCTTCGTCGATCGCCCCAGATGTCGAGCCATGCGAACAAGCCACATCGTCGGCATAAATCTCAAGCTCTGGCTTGGCGAGGAACTGGCTATCCTCATCCAAAAGCAAAGATTGCGAAATCTGGTAGCCATCGGTTTTCTGGGCATCTGGTTTCACCAGAATTTTGCCCTGAAACACCCCGGTCGCCCCGTTGCGCAGCACCTTTTTGAACACCTGACGGCTTTCGCAATTCACCGCGTCATGGGTGATGAAAACGGTGTCATCGTGATGGAAATCACCGTCGCCCATACAGGCCCCGGCAATATGCGCCACGGCGTCGTCACCGGTCAGCTCGATCACACATTCGTTGCGGGTCAGCACGCCGTTCACGGTCATGGTAAAGCTTTTGAATGTGCTTTCGGTACCCAGACGGGCAAACATATGTGTCGCCGCGCGGCGTTCATGATCGCGCCCTTGGGTGCGCACGTGATGGAACGCGCCACCATCGGCAATGTCGACCTCAAGGCACTTGTTGAAACGCGCCGCCGCCGGGCCGTTTTCCAACACGGTAAGGCTGGCCCCGCTGTCGACCTTGACAACATGATGCAAGATCGCGTCCGAGCTATCGGATTGATGCTTGTAGATCAGGTTGACAGGTTTGGACGGGGTTTTCGTTGCGTGGATCAGCACACCGTCACTTGCAAAAGCGGTGTTCAAGGCCGCCAAAGGACGTTCAACCGGGTCTTGACCCTTTACTTCAAGAGCGCCGTACAAGTCTTTGGCCCAATGGATATCTTTCACATCCGCCAAACGGTCAACCGTGATCCCCTCAAGGGAAAGATCGTCCGAGGCATCCGCATCAAACACACCGTCCACAAAGACGATTTTCAACCGATCCATATCGCCAAACATCGGTGCTTCGTCGGTTTCATATACGGCGGCCATGGGGGCGGTCGCATCAACCAGCGTCGCTGGCTTGGTGTATTTCCAGTATTCATCACGGGCATGGGGCAACCCCATGTTTTGCACCCGTGCCAGCGCATCTTGACGCGCCGGTGTGGACCAGCCGCCAGTGGGCAAGTCAAGCGCGTCCAAACGCGCCTGCGTTGCACCCTGTTTCACCAAAGGAGCAGCCATTATGCGATCTCCGCAAGAATGTCAGCGTAGCCATTCTTTTCAACTTCCAGCGCCAGCTCGGGACCGCCGGTTTTGACGATACGACCGGCCGCCATGATGTGAACGACATCTGGTTTGATGTGATCCAACAGACGCTGGTAGTGGGTGATAACAAGGAAACCACGGCCTTCGTCGCGCAGGGCGTTCACCCCTTCAGAGACCAGCTTCATCGCATCAACATCAAGACCAGAGTCAGTTTCGTCCAAGATGCACATCTTGGGCTCAAGCATCGCCATCTGAAGGATTTCGTTGCGCTTTTTCTCACCACCAGAAAAGCCAACATTGACCGGACGTTTGAGCATATCTGCATCAATCTTAAGGTCTTTGGCCTTGGCGCGCACCAGCTTGAGGAAGTCAGCGGCTGACATTTCCTCTTCGCCGCGGGCTTTGCGCTGCGAATTCACCGCTGTGCGTAAAAAGGTCATGTTGCCCACACCGGGGATTTCAACCGGGTATTGGAACGCTAGGAAAAGGCCCGCTGCTGCGCGCTCTTCCGCTTCCATATCCAAAAGGTCTTCACCCGCCAAAGTGGCTTCGCCACCGGTGACTTCGTAGCCGCCCTTGCCGGACAACACATAGGACAAGGTCGACTTGCCAGAGCCGTTCGGCCCCATGATCGCGTGCACCTTGCCCGCCTCAACGGTCAGGTCGACACCTTTGAGGATTTGCTTGTCCTCTTCTTCCAACTTTACCTGCAGGTTCTTGATTTCCAGCATGTTTTATCCTTCCTCAGCAGCCCTAGGGGTTCTGCAAAAACTTGACCACCTGGAACAGTTTTTCCGGTGGAATGGCCATGGGCGTGACGCGAAAATGCGCCATGCGCCCGGTGATTTGCGGGGGGCCGAGGTAATCCTCGACCTTGTGATAATGCTTGCGACCAGCGTAATCATCAAAGAACAGGTCAACCGGTTTGGTTGACAAAAAGGCGGTGGCCAAGGCACAGGCCTGACGAAAGCGGCCATCAACCAACACAACATCAGGCTGAACGAAATCGCGGCGACGCCACACGTCGAGCGCATATTTAGGATAGGCACGCCAATGGGCGTCATCCAGCGGATGACCCCATTCCTTGGTCGGGCCAATATCGACCCAGATCATGTCGACCTGCGTGCCGGAGACTGGCGGATTGGCCGCCAAATAGCCGGTCATCATTTCGGTCCAATCCTTTGCAGATTCGACCGAAAACACCCGTTTCCCGGGCAGTTCGGACGCCATGACTGTGCTGCCGCCCGATCCGTATTCCAAAATTACCTCAGCGCCCTCATAGGCCTGAGACAAAAGCGCCGCCTCCGCGGGTGGTAAAGTTAGTTCTGGCCTTGTCACGACGTTGGTCACTGGCCACCCCCTGCCCGAACACCGTGTCGCCCGGTTTGGGGCCGAAATAGAACGTCATTCCGCGGTAAATCAGCGTGTTTGGATAGGTGCGCGCCTGCGTTTCGGCGACAAACTCCGGTGAGTAAACCACCGACATCAGTCCCGGTGTCCAGTGCGATAGGTTGTGAAACCCGGTAAACGCGACCAGAAGCCCGAAGGCCTGACAGGTCAGATGTTCTTTGCCATCCAGTTTGGTCACCATACGAATGCCCAAGATGATGATCCCGGCAAACAGAGCGTTCATCGCCAGTTCGCCCAACGATAGATCTTCGATCGCGGCCCCACCCAGCATGTGATGCACCACCAATCGGACCGCCAGAACTGAAGCCATTCCGCTTAGAAACGCCCAGACAAAGCTCATGGCGTAACTGAGGTTGGCTCTGTAATTCTGCTTGATTGCGGTGCCGTTGCCCCCGGCGCGTGCGTGGTGGTCGCTGCTCATCCGCGCGATGCGGTCTTGAAAATCGGCTCTTTGCCCTGACATGGCCAAATTCCTCATACGTAGTAAAAAATACACGCATGGGGTGTGACGCCAAATGGCGTCGAAAATGTGGCACAGGCCCGGATATTTCAAGAAAATGCAACACGATCAGCCTAGGACCACCGCTGTTCCGCTGGCTGAGACCATCAGCATATTGTTGATCACCTCATAGTCGAGATCAACGCCGACAACCGCCGTGGCCCCGAGGGCGGCGGCGCGTTCTTCCAACTCTCGCAGAGCGGTTTCGCGGGCTTCACCCAATTTGGCCTCATAGGCACCAGAGCGGCCGCCGATGATGTCGGTGATACCGGCAAAAATATCGCGAAACACGTTGGCTCCAAGGATGGCTTCGCCGGTGACAATACCTTTGTATTCAGCGACTTGATAACCTTCGACACTTGGCGTGGTGGTGACAATCATGCGCTCTCTCCGACATATTTCATAAAGAAATTCATGTTGGCCCCATAGTGGCGGACCTCAAATACCGATTGATAGCCGCGCTTGGAGCACCAGCTTTGAAAAGCCTCGGCATTGGCGTCATCAACTTCGATAAACAGCAATGGTTTACAGCGTTCAACCGTCGCCTCTAGTCCGGCCAAAACTTCCATTTCCATGCCTTCGACGTCGATCTTGATCAGATCGAACTGCTCCTCTTCAAAGAGCATATCACCGGCATGAACCTCTAGGTCTCCGTCCCGCCCGCGCAACATCTTGGTCCCGCCAAGGTTGCGGTCGTGGCGCTTCATAAACAGCCCGGCTTCGCTTTCTGCCCCAAGGCCAACGCCTAGCGCGTCCATACGGATCACATCCGTCAGGTTGTTCAGAACGATATTGGCCACCAGTGGCGCAAGCGCCAGCGGGTTCGGCTCAACCACAATCACGCTGGCCGCGTCACATTGCGTGGCGAAATAGATAGCGTGATTGCCGACATTGGCCCCCACGTCCAAAACACGCGGCGCTTTGGGAAGATGTTTAGCCACCTTGGCCAAATCCACGGCCTCAAAGAAATCGCCTTTGCGTTGGGCTTTTTGAACCGGGTCACGGTCAAAATTCGAACAAAACGTCAGATCATGGCCACCGATGCGCAAACGCGTGATGTGGAACGGTGGAAACACCAATGGCGCACCACTGTCCAACGCCTCAAGCGCCGCGCCGAGGTCGAAATAATCGGCCCCCGTGCTTTCGGGGGCTGGAATATTGATGGTGCCACTCATACCGCGTTCCTAACTTTACTTGCGCCAACCGAACCGGTCGGCCAGATGGGTCACACCCTTGGCCAGAAAGATTCCGGAAATCACCCCCCCGGCGACGGCGAAAACAGGGTTGAAATGATCGGTGCCATAACGCGCCCAGAACATGCCAATCGCCCCGCCCAGAACCGGCAAGCCATAAGGCAGGAAATCCCAGATACCGCCTTTGTTGAAATCAGACATCGCCGTCTTCCTTTCTTAACTCTCGCCGCGCCATTTCTGGACCAGTTGCGCAATCGTGCTTCCCAAGAACCCGGAAATGAACGAAATCACCACCACCGCAGTCATCGACAATTGCACCGCCACTTGGCTCACCATCACCGAAAACCCGGCACAGAAGATACCGGTTAGGATCGCGGTGGTGAGCAGGGTTTTCAGCATGTGTTCCAGTCTCTTTTTATCCACTCGGTCATTTGGCCAAACTCGTGCTTATCGCAATGGTGAACAAAACCGCGCTCATGAAGCAAATTGTTCCTGGTCTTTTGCTGGCCTCCCAGCGGCGGTCGAACCACGTCCCTTGAACATCCGGATTCTGAAGTGTCGTCGTGAAATCCCACACATACCAAAAAGCAGGAAAGGCAAACGCGAGCAGAACCACATCCCCGTAGGGAGCACGACCATAAGCAACAATCAAACTGGCAAGTAAACCAATGCAAATTGCGATCATGTATGACATGACGTTGCCCATGCGACGTGCCCTTTCCGAAGCGACTTACCCCACCGACCCTTCCAGCGAAATCGCCACCAACTGCTGCGCTTCCATCGCGAATTCCATCGGCAGCGCTTGCAGCACTTCCTTACAGAACCCGTTCACAACCAAGGCCACCGCCTCTTCTTCGTCCATGCCGCGCTGGCGGCAATAGAACAGCTGGTCGTCATCCACCTTGGATGTGGTCGCCTCATGCTCAACCCGTGACGAGTTGTTCTTGACCTCAATATAAGGCACCGTGTGCGCCCCACATTTGTCGCCAATCAACAGGCTATCACATTGGGTATAGTTACGCGATTCCTTGGCCTTAGGGTGCATCGACACAAGACCGCGATAGGTGTTCTGAGCAACGCCCGCGGAAATCCCCTTGGAGACGATCCGCGATTTGGTGTTCTTGCCCAAATGCACCATCTTGGTGCCGGTATCGGCCTGCTGATGGTTGTTGGCGATGGCGATGGAGTAAAACTCACCCTGCGATTCCTCACCGCGCAGGATGCAGCTTGGGTATTTCCATGTCACAGCCGAGCCGGTCTCAACCTGAGTCCACATCACTTTGGAACGATCACCGCGACAATCGGCGCGTTTCGTCACAAAGTTATAGATGCCGCCCTTGCCGTCTTCGTCACCGGGATACCAGTTCTGAACGGTTGAGTATTTCACTTCGGCGTCTTCTTCGATGATGATCTCAACCACAGCGGCGTGCAGCTGGGCTGTGTCACGCTGCGGCGCGGTACAGCCTTCGAGATAGCTCACATATGACCCCTTGTCGGCGATGATCAGGGTGCGTTCGAACTGGCCGGTGTTTTCGGCGTTGATACGGAAATAGGTCGACAATTCCATCGGGCAGCGCACGCCCGGCGGCACGTAAACAAACGACCCATCCGAGAACACAGCGCTGTTGAGCGTCGCATAGAAGTTATCCGACACAGGCACCACGGTGCCGAGGTATTTCTTGACCAGCTCAGGATGTTCGCGAATTGCCTCGGAGATCGAACAGAAGATCACGCCAGCTTTCTTCAATTCGGCCTGAAAGGTTGTGCCGACGGAGACGGAATCAAACACCGCATCAACCGCAACCTTGCGGCCTTCGGCGGGCATGTCTTCGGCTCCTTCAACTCCGGCCAAAATCATCTGTTCCTTGAGCGGAATGCCGAGTTTCTTGTAGGTTTCCAAAAGCTTGGGGTCGACATCATCAATCGACTTGGGCTTTTCGGCCATGCTTTTGGGGCGGGCATAGTAATAGATGTCCTGAAAGTTGATCTCAGGATACTGAACCATCGCCCAATCCGGCTCGACAAGCTTTTCCCAACGCGAAAACGCTTGCAGACGCCATTCGGTCATCCACTCGGGTTCGTCGTTCTTTTCGGAAATCAGACGCACGATATCGGGGTTCACGCCTTTGGGGGCGTATTCCATCTCGATCTCGGTGTCCCAGCCATATTTGTAGGTGCTGACAGCCGCGACGGCGTCCACAGTTTCCTGATCAACGCCTTCCTTGACGACCACGTCTTCTTTAGCTGTCATCTCATGTCCTTTTCTCATGCGGCCCGTTCGCAGTGCCGCTTATATGCCTTGAGCCACGCTTCTGCGAAACGCGTCACATCTTGTTCCGAGGTGGTGGGCCCGATGCTCACCCGGATCGCCGATTGGGCAACCCTCTCGTCATATCCCATCGCGGTCAGCACCCGGCTGGCCCGCACTTTGCCGCTCGAACAGGCGCTGCCTGCACTGATGGCAAATCCCGCCAGATCCATCTGCATCACCTGAGTTTCGCCTTTCCAACCGGGAACAGCAAAACACGAGGTATTGGGCAGACGAGTCGCGGATTTCCCGACAAAAATAGTCTCTTTCGAACCAGCCGCAATAGTTGATTCTAGAATGTTTCTAATTTCTTCGACCTTGGTCCAACAACCCGCGTCCAAATCTCGGGCCGCCGTCTCGGCCGCCGCACCAAAGCCGGCGATGCCAATGACATTCTCCGTTCCGGCACGCCGCCCCATTTCCTGACCGCCGCCTTTAAGCTGTGCCGCTAGGTCGGTGCCGCGCTTGATCACCAATGCACCAATGCCTTTGGGGCCGCCTAGCTTGTGCGCCGAGATCAAAGCCATCTCGCACCCGAGCCAATTGAACGCCACTGGAATCTTGCCAAAGGCCTGCGTCGCATCGACAACGGCCAACCCCGAAGGCAAATCCTGAACCACCCCGGTTTCGGAATTGGCCAATTGCAACGCCGTCCGCCCGGGTTCCGACACCGTCACACGCCCGTTTTGATCAACATCCAAAACCGGATCAATCCACGCGCCGACCGCATCATGTTCTATATCCGCGCCAACCAAGCCGCGCCCAGCACAGGCCAAGGCCGCCGCCTCGGTTGCGCTTGAGACAAACACCACATCCGCGCCATCCGCGCCAAAGGCGCTGGCGACTTGTGCTCGGGCGCGCTCAACCACGGCTTTGGCTTTGCGGCCCTCACCGTGAACCGATGACGGATTGCCAACCACATCCATCGCCGCAACCATCGCGGCGCGCGCGTCCTCACACAGAGGCGTCGTGGCATTCCAATCCAAGTAACAACGGTCCAAGGTGTTTTCTTTCCCTAAATATCCCGGGGTGAATTGGCCCTTAGGGCCCAAAGGGGTTGGCCCCTCATTCGACCTTTTCGTCGTCCACGACCGAAAACAATGTCGGCACTGCCGGACAGGGCGTCAGATCATTTTTGACCACATCGGACAACCGTGTCTGGTGCAGGAACACATAGACATGCGCGCTTAACCCTTCCCACAAGCGGTTGGTCAAGGATTGCGCCCGGCTTCCCGACAAGCCGCCCGAGGCCCCTGCCCCTTTGTGCATCGCGTCAACGGTTTCATCCACCGCGGCCAGAATATCGGCGACCCGAATATCCGATGGCACCCGCGCCAGTCGGTAACCGCCCCCCGGTCCGCGCACTGATTCGACCAATCCGGCCCGACGCAATTTGACAAAAAGCTGTTCAAGATAGGGGAGCGAGATGTCCTGACGCTTTGAAATATCGCCCAAAGTGACCAAAGCATCGGCGTTTTGCAGCGCAATATCCGTCAGGGCCACCATGGCATACCGGCCTTTTGTGCTTAGTTTCATGTCGGCCCACCCTTTTTGTTTCCCCAATGCGCCACCGGGCGGCTGATTTTCAGCTGCCCTTGCGCTAACAATTGACCTTGGCGCGGCAATTGCCTATCTGCATCAAAGCCCAATCCCGGCATCGCCAGGATTTAGAACCGTTCTAAGGTGCCCAAGCGAATTCGTCAAGAATTTGCATGCACCCGTATCAGGAGCCCGTTACCGCCCTATGCCCGAGGTCATTTTTCCTGGACCCGAAGGCCGCCTCGAAGGCCGCTACCACCCGCAAAAAGACCGCGACGCACCTATTGCGATCGTGCTGCACCCGCATCCGCAATTTGGCGGCACCATGAACAACAAGGTCGTGTATAATCTGCACTATGCCTTTTACAACATGGGCTTTACCGTTTTGCGGTTCAACTTCCGTGGCGTCGGCCGCAGCCAAGGTGAATATGACCAAGGTGTTGGCGAATTGTCCGATGCGGCGTCGGCGCTCGATTACCTGCAATCGATGAACAACAACTCCAAGCATTGCTGGGTTGCTGGCTTCTCGTTTGGGGCATGGATCGGTATGCAGCTTTTGATGCGTCGCCCGGAAATCACCGGCTTCGTATCCGTATCGCCCCCCGCCAATATGTATGATTTTTCGTTCTTGGCCCCCTGCCCAAGCTCGGGTTTGATCATCAACGGCAAAGCCGACCGTGTGGCCCCGCCTACGGACACAACGGCCCTAGTCAACAAGTTGCATGAACAAAAAGGCATCACAGTCACCCACGAAGAAGTCGACGGTTCCGGCCACTTTTTTGAAGAGCCTTACATGGATCCGATGATTGATACCGTGACCGGCTACGTCAAACGGCGCCTGACCGAAAACACACGCTAATCCTATCGGGCCGCGCCTATTGCGGCCCGCGCATTGCCCAAAACAGAGGCTGATATGTCTGTTGTAGAAGACCTCTCTGACAAGCTTGCACAAGACGTGATCAAGGCCATGGATGCCTTGGGTGATGAACAATTGCCCGAACAGGTCGCCAATGTTTTAGGGGCCTCGTCTCCGAGCTCGGAAGAAATTTTTCGCGCCGCGGTGCGTATCCGCCTTGCCGAACGCCGTGCCCGACAGTTTTTGAACGAGCATGTCAAAACGGCGCTCGAGGCCAAGAAACAAGGCAAGGACGCCCCCAAGGCGATTGCGCCCGGATCTGACAACGAACACCTCTAAGGCGGGGTACCCTGCCCGAATGCAAAGGACAGGACATGAGCACCAGCCGCCTAGACGGTCAGATGGCTTTTCTGGTCGAGATTGACCGTTTGAAATCAGTCACCCGCGCAACCACATTGTGCGATGGATCACGTCGCGAGAACAGCGCCGAGCATAGCTGGCATGTGGCTTTATATGCGCTGACTCTTGCGGATCAGGCCCCAGAGGGTTGCGACATAAATCTCGTTATCCAGATGCTTTTGCTGCACGATCTTGTGGAAATCGACGCAGGCGATGCGCCAGTTTTCGGCGATCATGACATGGCAGCCATCGAAGCGGCGGAACAGGCCGCTGCGGATCGCATTTTTGGATTGTTGCCAGACGATATTGGCGCAAAGTTTCGCGGCATCTGGGATGAGTTTGAAGCCAACACGACGCCGGAAGCGCAATTTGCCAAATCGCTAGATCGCATGGTGCCACCGGTTCAGAACCTGCAATCTGGTGGCGGGTCTTGGGTCGACTACAAAGTAGATTGGCAGATGTTTTCCGCGCGCGTGGGCCACAAAATCGAAAACGGCGCACCGGGGTTGTGGGCGTGGTTGGCCCCCAAGGCGCAAGCCTTTTTGAACCGTTTGAACGGTAAATAACCGCACCCGACACCATCGGACAGAGGGGCCAGCCCTTCGTTTTTAGCCAACTAAAAGAGTTACGTCGCGGTGATCGGCCAGCGGCGCTGGAGGTCTTCTAGCCCGGCTTGGATCAACTCGCCCAGGACATCAAGGTCGACGCGATTTAGGGCACCAAGGTACAAGCATGATTTTCCCAGCTTATGCGGGCCGAGCCGGGACAGAATATCAGAGAAATCCGCATAGCCCGGCATGATGTAGACGACCATCTTAGCCTTGCGCGGTGCAAAACCGGTGGCAAGGAATTCGCCCTCACGGCCGCTGTCATAGACATAGTGATAGCTGCCGTAACCAACGATACTTTCGCCCCACAGTCGCGGTTGCCAGCCGGTAACTTTTTGAAACAGTTCATCCAAAATCAGGGCGTCGGCTTTACGCCGGTCGGGCGCAACGGATGACAGGTAGTCACCCACCGATGCCGTCGTCATTTGCGTTTTGTTGCCTGCCATATCCTCTCCCTTTCAGGTCAGAAATGAATGGCCCGACCAAAGGCATCCAGAACCGATTCATGCATCATTTCCGACAGGGTTGGATGCGGGAACACCGTGTTCATCAGGTCCTCTTCTGTTGTTTCCAACTGGCGTCCAACCACATAGCCTTGGATTAATTCCGTCACCTCGGCCCCAACCATATGTGCGCCCAAAAGCGCCCCGGTTTTGGCGTCGAACACCGTTTTGACCATGCCTTCGGGTTCACCAAGCGCGATGGCCTTGCCGTTGCCGACAAACGGGAAACGCCCGACTTTGACCTCGTAACCCTGCTCTTTCGCTTGTGCTTCGGTCAGGCCAACGCTGGCCACCTGTGGGTGACAATAGGTGCAGCCGGCTATGCTATCTGGGTCAACCGCATGGGGTTTACCACCGGCGATAAGCTCGGCAACCATCACCCCTTCGTGGCTGGCCTTGTGGGCAAGCCACGGGGCCCCCGCAACATCACCAATCGCAAAGAGGCCTTCAACACCGGTTCGGCAATATGGGTCGGTCACGACATGCGTTCTGTCCACACGGACACCAAGGGCTTCAAGCCCCAAGCCTTCGACATTTCCGACAATTCCCACCGCAGAGATGACCGTATCAAAGGTCTCTTTTGCAGTTTTACCACCTTGCTCAATATGAGCCGTGACCTGCCCTTTGCCACGGTCCAACTGTTTGACCATGGCCTTTTCGCGGATCGTCATCCCCTGTTTGACGAATTGCTTTTTGGCAAAAGCACTGATTTCAGCGTCTTCGACCGGCAAAACACGGTCCATGACCTCAACCACGGTCACCTCGGCCCCCAGTGTGTTGAAAAAGCTGGCAAATTCAATTCCGATTGCGCCCGAACCTATCACCAAAAGCTTGTTCGGCATCCGTGGCGGATTGAGTGCGTGTTTATAGGCCCAAACCAGATCGCCGTCGGCCTCAAGCCCCGGAAGTTCGCGCGCCCGCGCGCCCGTCGCGAGAACAATGTTTTTGGCGCTTAACTCTTGAGATCCCTTATCGGTTTTGACGCTCACCCGGCCCTTTTGCGGGATCATAGCCTCGCCCATGATCACGGTGACCTTGTTCTTTTTCAGCAAATGACCGACGCCGCCCGATAACTGTTTGGCCACGCCGCGCGAGCGGTTCACCACCGCATCCAAATCATAGCCAAGCCCTTCGGCCTTGAGACCAAATTCCTTGGCGCGGTGCATAAGGTGAAAGACTTCGGCAGATCGCAACAGCGCTTTGGTGGGAATACAGCCCCAATTGAGGCAGATGCCGCCCAAATGCTCGCGTTCGACGACGGCCACCTTAAGGCCCAGTTGCGCACCACGAATGGCCGCCACATAGCCGCCGGGGCCCGCCCCGATCACGATCATGTCGAATTGCTGTGCGGCCATACGCCCCTCCTGATTTGGCATTCCTTGGAACGCTAGCGCAGGGGGGGCGGTGCCGCAACAGGCGGGCCGTTTATCAAGCCGCCTGTTTTTCCTGTAGCTGGCGCAGGGTTAGGCCATAGCCGCCTTGATCCACATAGCTTTGCTCGGCTGCGGTAAAGCGCCGGTCGAGCGCTTCGTTGCGATAGGGGAAGCGGCCAAATTGGCGGATGACTTCACGGTGCACTTGCGCGTGCAACAAGTTGCCCTCGCCGGCTTGCGGCATCCGCTCTTTCATCAGGCGCACACAGCGATCCTGATCACAGAGGTTTTCCGAGTGCATCAACGGCAGGTAAAAGAACTGGCGCGCGGGTTCGTCGATTTTGAGATCCCACCCCCGTTTGATCGCCTGTTTGGCGGCGGCCAAAGCGGCCCGATCAGAGGAAAACGCCTTGCCAGATCCGCGGAACATGTTGCGGCTGAATTGATCCATCAGGAGAATATAGGCCAAGGCCCCGCTTGGGTATGTCAACCATAAGGCAAATCGTCCGTCCATCGCCCCTTCCCAAGTGCTTTGAAACCGATCACGGATTTCTTGATCCAGCACGTCGCTTTGAACGTACCAGTCTTTTGGCTCAACCTCATCAAGCCAAAACGACAAAATCTCCTCGGGGGATGGCATAATTTTTCCTCCTGCTCCCACACAACGCAACATTGTTGCCCTGAAAATATATTAACGTGCAATGAATCTTCAACCCAAGTCACGAATTCTGTCAATTTCTAACACAACTTACGCGATTTCAGTCACCCGTTGCCTCATCGTCCAACTCTTCTGCCACTTCGATGGCGTATTCCTGCGCCACCTCGACCGCGATGGGCGTCGCGGCGGGGGACAGAGCGGTATAAAGACCGGTGTCTTCGACGGAAATGGCGTCGCGCTGGGTCATTCGGAACAAGGCGTAGCAAGACATCAAAGTCAGCAAAACCAGAATCAAAAGGAAGAACCCAGGAGGTCCAACCATCGCCATGGCCCAACCAATCACCAGCGGCCCGGCAATGGCACCAAGCCCATTCACAAACAGCAATCCCGCCGATGCGCTGGCCATATCAGAAGATTCCAAATGGTCGTTTGCGTGGGCAATCAATAGAGAATACAGAGGGTTAGCCGACCCCCCAATCGCAAATGCCGCCGCCAGAAGAACGCCAAATGAACCGCCAAACATCGTGGCGATCAAGGCCGCGATTGCCCCAATGGCAGCGCCAGCAAAGATCAGCAAGCGCCGGTCCATCCGGTCCGACATCCAGCCAATTGGATATTGCAGCACGAGCGCGCCAATATAGAAGGACGCGATAAAGAGCGAGATTTGCGCCAGCGACAGGCCAGCCTCAGCAGCGTAAACCGCGGCCATACCGAATTGAGCGGCAAAGACGCCGCCCAGCAAGAACATGCCAACCACCCCAAGCGGCGAGTAGCCATAGAGTTCACGAAGCGTCATCGGCTTGGTCGATTCAAAGGCTGGCGTGGGTGAAATCGACAGCAAAATCGGCGCAAATGCCACACTAACAAGAACCGAAGGGATCACGAACAGCAAGAAACCGCTTTCATCCGGCACCAACAAAAGCCCCTGCGCGGCGATAACCCCGGCCATTTGCACGATCATATAGGCCGAAAGCGCCTGACCTCGGGTTTCATTGCTGGCGCTGTCATTCAGCCAGCTTTCCGCCGTCACATAGACACCGCAAAAGCAAAACCCGATGATCACCCGCCCCGCCGTCCAAGCGAAAGGATCGACAACGGCGGGAAACAGAATCAACACCGCCGAGACCAATGACCCAAGTGCCGCAAAGACCCGCACATGGCCGACCCGGCGGATCATGCCCGGCGTCACGCGGCTCGCAATCAAAAAGCCGGCGAAATAGCCCGACATCACAATCGACATCATGCCGGTCGAAAACCCGGCCTCGGGTCCACGCACCCCAAGCAACGACCCTTGGAGACCATTGCCCAGCATCAAGAGCAACATGCCCAACAACAAAGCCCAGGAATTTTTCAACACGTCCAGCATGGCACCCTCACCGCTTCGAAAACAGACCCCGACCGCTAGGGTGTTGATCTGGATTCGACTGTGCCACAAACGACATGTTTTGTGAAAATGTCGTCTTTGGGACAGGTCCCGCTTATTTGCGCGGCGGCGGGATCAAAAGAGAGGCGTCACCGTAACTGAAAAAGCGGTATTTCGCGACGATGGCGTGATCATAGATGTCGAGAATACGATCGTGCCCAACCAAGGCCGCCACAAGCATCATCAAAGTGGATTTCGGCAGGTGGAAATTGGTCATCAACGCGTCGGCGACGTGGAATTCAAAACCGGGGTAGATAAAAATGTCGGTCACACCTTCATAGGCTTTGAGCTCGCCATCTTGTGCTGCGGTTTCGATCAATCGCAGAGCGGTTGTGCCCACCGGAATAACCCGCCCCCCCGCGGCTTTGGTCGCGGTGATCTCATCCACAACCGCCTGAGACACCTGCCCCCATTCGCCGTGCATTTTGTGGGTGGTGATGTCATCAACCTTGACCGGAAGGAACGTCCCTGCCCCGACATGTAACGTCACATGAGAGAATTCGACGCCTTTGGCCCGCAATAGTGCCAGCAACGCATCATCGAAATGCAGCGATGCCGTTGGCGCGGCCACGGCCCCGGTGTTGCGGGCCCAAACCGTTTGATAATCATCATGGTCTTGTGCATCGGCCGGGCGTTTTGCGGCGATATAGGGCGGCAAGGGCATCGCGCCCGCCGCATTCAACGCGGCATCAAAATCGTCACCACTTAGGTTGAACCGCAAATGCCCCTGCCCGTCTTCCTTGGTTTGCAAGGTCGCGGCCAACTCATCGGAAAAGCGAACCTCTTCGCCCTCTTTGATCTTTTTCAACGGTTTGACCAAGGCCGCCCATGTGCCGTCGGCGCGAGGCTCGAGCAAGGTCACTTCGATCTTGGCTTCGGTTTCACCCTGTGCGCTGGTCCGGCGGCGAATACCGCTTAGCCGCGCCGGGATCACCCGCGTGTCATTCAGCACCAACCGATCCCCCGGCCGTAGCCAGGTAACCAAATCGGTCACCACCTGATCGTGGATCGCGGCACCATCCGCCACCAAAAGGCGCGCCGAAGAGCGCGGCCGGGCGGGCCGTGTGGCGATCAACTCTTCTGGAAGATCGAAATCGAAATCACTCAACTGCATAGCGCAACTCGCTGATATTATTGCGACACCTTGGGCGGTGGGCGGCGAAAGATATCCCGGAACATACCGGGCGTTAAGACCGAGAGCGGATTAACCGCCACACGCGGATTGTCAACCGATCCGTTCAGATTGAAGTTGAAGCCAATCAACCCTTCGCCCTTGCGCGCGATCAATCGGCCAATCCCGTTGACGAAGTAGATCGGAGACAACACGCCCTGCATATCCATGCGGCTGGTTCCAAGATCGTAAAACCCATCCATCGAAATCCCCATTGACGGGCCAACCGCGCTGGCTTGTTTCAACACAACATTGTCAGGGGTCAGACGGAAATCGGCTTCGACATTCGAAAAGAAAATCCCCGGCCCGTTGAGCTGATCCAGAAGACCGACAATGCTGATCGCATCAAGCAACGCCCCAATGGCCGGGGCATCGCGCAGCCG
Source organism: Pelagimonas sp. (assembly GCF_058892305.1). Classification (NCBI taxonomy): domain Bacteria; kingdom Pseudomonadati; phylum Pseudomonadota; class Alphaproteobacteria; order Rhodobacterales; family Roseobacteraceae; genus Pelagimonas; species Pelagimonas sp. The sequence continues at coordinate 42,467 of NZ_JBZXVN010000025.1, read as the reverse complement.
CGTGCCTTCGATGTTGAGCTTGCCGTCATAACTTCCGGTGGTGCCTTTGACCGGGGCTAGGTCAAGTCGAAACGTGCCATCGGACACGGTTTTGAGATAGCCCGTGTCACGCAGGATATCTCCGGCATCCTCACCGGTGATCCGAAATGCGCTCCGCCCGTTTTGCGGAATGACCCGGCCTTGAATGTCAGCACGCTTGCCAAGACTAGCATCAAACCTGCCTTCAAGCCCTCGGGACATATCAAAATTTCCGCGGAAATTCTGCATTGTGATCGTGTCTGTGACGCGCAATCTTTCCAATGTGATTGCCATCGGCCCCCCCTCAGTCACCGCCCCGCCCTGACCACCACCGCCACCGGTGCCAAAGGTCGCCTGTCGCAAATCGACAGAGCCTGACGTGACTTCGATCGCCGGTACCTTGCCCGGCCCGCGCGACTTCAAGATCCCAGCCACGTCAAGCCACGACCCAATGCGAAGCGAGGCCAGGGACATTTGTCGAAAGCCCCCTGCCGGGGTCAAAACAATACTGCCCGCAGCATCCAGTCCGCCCGCTTTCAAGGCCAAACGGTCGATTGTCATGGGTTTGGCCAAAGTTCCCGAAAGGTCAAAGCGCCCCGTGTCATTTTGTGACAAACGCCAGCCAAGCGGAGGGATGGCTAAACCGATCCCTTTAAGGTTTGAGGACAGCGAAAACTCCGGCAGCTTTCCCTTTACCAAAGCAAGCGAGAACTGCCCGCTTCCCGAGCCGCTGACCATGCCATTTGGCAAGGCCACACCAAGAATACCCATTGTCTTGGGGGAAATCGTGACATCGGCAACCACCTGCCCCGGCCCGCCCCTGAGCGACTGTTGCCAGCGGCCGGTGGCGGGTACGCCAGAGAGCGACACAGCCCCCTTTAACGACACTTGATCGTTGGTGACAGACAGGTCCAAACTGTCAGCCGTCAGCGTGTGACCGGGCACAAGTTTGGCCGTGCGCACATCCCGCAGGCGCCCATCTATCACCATATTAACATCGGCAAGCTTGGTGCCCTTGACCAGCGGCAACTCAACTGAGCCGCGAAACGCCACCTGTCCAGACGCCAAATCCACAGGACGTTTGATCTTGCGCATGACCTGCCAACGCTCATTGTCAAGCAGGGACAACCCGGCCTCAACACTGCTCTGCCCCGCGAGTTTAAGCTGCCCCATCGCAGGTTTCTGTTTCATATCGGGAATGACAAATTCCGAACCGGTCAGGTCGATAACACCGCCTTGTTTTGGCGTCATTTGTCCGGCGTCCAAGCGCAGGCTCAGGCGATTGCCATACATCGACATCCGCCCTGCTCCCTTTGTGACCGGTGGCAACGCCCGGTTGACGGTCACAACGCCCTGCGCAAAACGAAAATCCAAATAGGTTTTCGGCTTTTCGCCCGGTTCAGCCCGAAGCGCAAAGGTTGCGTCGCTTAGCACCCCGGCCTGAACATTATCCGCAACCCACTTGCGCGGTTTCGGTTTAAAACTAGCCGGCCAAAAGGACAGTACCTGATCCGGTTGGGTTTCTTCGGCGGTTGCATCCAGAGAGATGGCCCAGCCATTGCTCCGGGCAACCAACTCCCCCCGCGCTTGTAGCGGAAAATCCGGGTCGGTAACCCGTATATTTCCCAATGACACCTGAAACGGGTTCAACCGCATTTTGAACGCCATTTCAGCGCCCGACACATCCAGCGCCCGCTCAAACAAGGCCCCCTTGGCAAGCTTGATATCGGACAGGCGGAACTGGCCAATCAACGCTTTGGGCCAGCCAAGGTCCAACCCCTGCAGCTGGGCCGTGCCCTCGGCCGCGATATGTCCAAGCGATGACGACACTGAAATTTCGTCAAACGACAAAAGTGCAGTTTCCGGATTATAGGTAAAATACGTCCGCGCACCGTCAAACGGCACCGCCTTGGTTGCCCGGTTTGGCTGTAAAACCCCTTTGCCGATCTGTAGCGTGGCGTTCAGCACCCCCAAAGACCCGTCTTGACGCATTCTTGATCGTAGAGCGCCTGAAATCGGGGCATCCAGTTCCTCTAGCCATGCCAAAGCCGGGCTTTGCGTGGCGATGTCGCGCGCCCCAAGGTCGTCAAAGGACAGGCCGAAATTCAACGCTGTATCGCCAATCTCGCTATCTGCGTTAAGCGAAATGGTCGCCACACCGTCCCCGCCCCCCAAAAGAGCAACGTCTCCCGAAAGTTGCAATTCACCGTCTTTGCGCAGCAAACGAACACGCCCGCCATCCGCCGTCCAACCCTTGCGGGCCCGCTTGTCTTCAAAGCGAAGCGTCAGGGCGTCAGCCTCAAACAGGTTGAGCTCAACCAAACGCGGATCCAACATCGCCTGATCAATCTGGTGCAAAATCTCGGTCACATCGGGCATATCGGTGTTTTCGGCAAAAGCATCGCCAAGCGCCAAACCAAGCCGCCCTTGTTCGTCGCGCTGCAAGGTCACAAAAGCACCGGACACCTGTGCCTCTTTCAACACCAGCTGGCCGCGCAACAAGGCGGCGGGTGACAAGCCAGCTTCGATATCAGAAAGCGCCGCGATCTGACCGCCCTGTTTGTTCTGGATCGACACATCCCAAAGGATCACCCGCGCCAAGCCACTGCGCTGAACGAGCAAACTCATTTTGCCAAAATCTATATCAATGCCGGGCACCGTTTGGGCGATGCGCTCTTCGATCTTGTCGCGCAACCACGGCGGCGCATCAACCGGGCGGCCCACCATCAAAACCGCCCCAACACCGACCGCAATCAACACGACGAACAGCGCCAGCATCGCAATCAACCCGCTTTTACGGCGACGGCTGCGCGGCGGTTTTTGATCTTCGGTATCGCTCAATTCATACCCACTTGCTGCCCGGTCCTATAGGACTATTCTTGTTAGGAACCTGCTTCCAGAGCCAGCATAAAGCATTCACCATCAGGAGACACGTATGTCTGACACAGTTTTGACGCCCGCCCCGGAATTTTCGCTGCCATCAAGCACCGGGGAGACGGTGTCATTGGCTGATCTGCGCGGAAACCCGGCTGTTTTGTTCTTTTATCCGCGTGACAACACGCCGGGATGCACAACAGAAAATCTTGATTTTACAGCGCTCTATCCAGAGTTTCAGGCATTGAATTGCTCGGTTTTTGGCGTCTCAAAGGATAGCATGGAAAGCCACGGCAAATTTATCAGCAAAAAGGCGCTGGCCGCGCCGCTTTTGTCAGATGAGCACAATACAGCCTGTGAGGATTTTGGCGTTTGGGTCGAAAAGAAAATGTACGGCAAGGTGTTTATGGGTATTCAACGCGCCACGTTTCTTATCAATGGCGATGGCCAGATCGTGCGGGAATGGCGAAAGGTCAAAGTCAAAGAGCACGCCGCAGAGGTTTTGCAGGCTGTCAAAGACCTGACCAGTGCGTAACCTGTTAAAGGCGCGGCCACTTGGCAAATGGCCTGCGCCGTGGCAGACCGCATAAATGGCTAAAATGACCCTTTCCGAGATGGCGGTGGACGTATTGACCACCGCCGATGGTTTTGAAAAAACCGAGAAATCCCGCGACTATGCGGCACAATGGTTTGCGGCGCGCGAGGCCGGAACGCCTTTGGCCGTTGGCCGGGCCGATCCCCCGCTGCGCCCGTCCCGCCCGGCCAAGCCCGAGCTTTTGGACCCAAGAGACGTCCCCAAACGCAAACCCGGAAGCCCACAGGGCCGCATCGCCTTATTGCACGCGGTTGCGCATATTGAGTTGAACGCGGTTGATTTGCACTGGGACATTATTCCGCGCTTTGCCGACATCGACATGCCGCTTGGATTTTATGACGATTGGGTCAAATCCGCCGACGAAGAATCCAAGCATTTCAATCTGATCTGCGATTGTCTTAAAGAGCTGGATAGCTTTTATGGTGCCTTGCCTGCACACGCGGGCATGTGGCGCGTCGCCGAAGACACCAAAGACGATTTCATGGGCCGCTTGGCTGTGGTCCCCATGGTGCTCGAGGCCCGTGGCCTTGATGTCACCCCCGGCATGATCGAGATTTTCCGCCGCGCCAAAGCCGATAATGCGGTGAAATCCCTTGAGATTATTTACGGTGAAGAGGTTGGCCATGTTGCCTATGGCAGCAAATGGTTCCACTTTCTCTGTGGCCGTCACAACCATGACCCGAAAGACACCTTTCACGCTCTTGTTCGGAAATATTTCCACGGGGCCTTGAAACCTCCGTTTAACGAAGAAAAGCGCGCCGATGCGGGCATCCCACCGGATTTCTATTGGCCGCTTGCGGATCAACAGCCGCCACGAACCCGTTGAATCGGCGGTTTTTTGCCATTTCGGCCACAGGTCGCTCATGTCTCCGAATCACTCGCCTAAAATTCTTGCGGAATGCGTAACGCCCCGCTAAGGCTTTTGCGGTGGCGACGGAGGGGGACAACCGTGAGCCACCTTGGGACGGGTGACATAAGGACAGTCGCGTGAGAACACGTCTGGCAATAAAGACACATGCGCTTCTTGAGCGCTTCTTTCCAGAGCGCCGGTTATTCCTGCGCTCGGATAATGATACACGCTTTATCCGGTTGAAATCCGGCACACAGGCGGTTGCGTTTCTTGGCGCGGCTGGTGTTGTGTCTTGGACGATCATCGCCACAGCGATCTTGCTGATGGATTCAATCGGGTCCGGCAATTTCCGCGAACAAGCACGTCGCGAACAGGTCACCTATCAACAGCGTCTGAACGCTCTGTCTTCGGAACGCGATACGCGCGCCTCCGAGGCCGTTGCCGCTCAGAACCGGTTTAATGCCGCGCTGCGCCAGATCTCGGTGATGCAGTCCGAACTGCTTAATAGCGAAACCCGTCGCCGCGAGTTGGAAACCGGGATCGACGTGATTCAGGAAACTCTGCGCAACACCATGAAAGAACGCGAGCTGGTGAGCGATCGCCTTGCCTCGCTTGAGGAACAAATCGAAGGCGGCGAAGCTGTTGCCTCGGCCTCTGGTGGGTCTGATGGCACGCTTAACATCCTCTCCGATGCGCTGGCCGCAACCGCCGCTGAACGCGATCAGGTTGTTGCCGACGCCCAAGACGCCTTGATCCGCGCCGCAGAGATGCAGGCAGAGATCGAGTCGATGGAAGACAAGAACGACCGAATCTTCCGTCAACTCGAAGAGGCAATGACCGTTTCGGTCAAACCGCTCGACAAAATGTTCAAAGCCGCCGGCATGAACCCCGACAGCATCCTGAACCAAGTCCGCAAAGGTTATTCCGGTCAAGGTGGCCCGCTCACTCCGCTGAGCTTTACCACCCGTGGCTCTGAGCCGACCGAAGACACCAACCGTGCCAATTCTATTCTGGGTCAGATGGACCGTCTGAACCTCTACCGTATCGCCGCCGAAAAGGCCCCCTTTGCCAGCCCACTCAAGGATAAGTTCCGCTTTACCTCGGGCTTTGGCTATCGCTGGGGTCGCTTGCACGCCGGAACCGACTTTGCCGCGCCCCATGGCACGCCGATCTATTCAACCGCTGATGGTGTCGTCATTCATGCCGGTTGGTCGTCGGGTTATGGCCGTCTGGTCAAGATCCAGCACGAGTTCGGCATCGAAACCCGTTACGCACATATGTCAAAAATTCGTGTGAAGGTTGGCCAAAGGGTCTCGCGTGGGCAGCGTGTTGGTGATATGGGGAATACTGGACGGTCGACCGGGACCCATTTGCACTACGAAGTCCGCGTCGGCGGCAAACCCGTCAACCCGATGATCTATATCAAGGCTGCAAACGATGTTTTCTAAAAGCAAAATCAACGAACCGGGCCAAAAACCCGAAGATGCACCCGCCGCGGCCAAGCCCGCCACACCGGATGCACTGCGCCCACCGGCAGGCGATTTCAAACCCTCTGCCCCCAAGGCCAAGCCACCGGCATCGGTGCTGAGCCCTGACCTACACATCACCGGCAACATCAAGACAACCGGTGATATTCAAGTCGAAGGCACCGTGGAGGGCGATATTCGCGCCCACCTGCTGACCATTGGCGAAAGCGCCACAATCAAAGGTGAAGTGATTGCCGATGATGTGGTCATCAACGGCCGTATTGTTGGCCGTGTTCGTGGTCTCAAGGTCCGCCTGACCGCAACCGCGCGCGTCGAAGGGGATATCATCCACAAGACCATCGCAATCGAATCCGGTGCCCATTTCGAAGGCTCGGTTCAGCGTCAGGACGATCCGCTCAACGGCGGCAAAGCCCGCGCAGCAGCAGCCAAAGCCGAGGCCCCAAGCGAAGGCTAAGCCTCGCTTAGAGCATCCCCAAAATTCAACGGGCACCCGAGCAATCGTGGTGCCCGTTTTCTTGTCAAAAGCCTATCTGAGAAATGCAGCCCGAGACCGAGCCTAAGAACGAGCCTTGGGCCAGGACCCAGTATTTGACATCGCTCAATTGTCCAATTCTTGTTTCAGCCCAAGATTACGCCCGCGAAAATAGCTTTTCCATTTCAAGGGCATAGAACGCTGATTGGCACAAAAACTGGGAAACCCAAAGGGCACGGAAACTGCCATTCTCTCAGCGGCTCGACTTTCTGGCCAAAGCAACAGGCCTTGGCTACTCAATTCAAACCTCTGATCACACGAACTTTATCAGGCTGAGCGATACCAAATAATGGGTCCTGCCCCTTAGAACCGGAAAAGCTTTCGATCACGTATCGCCCCGCTCAAAGCATTGCGACCTCATGCGCGTTTGGATCCCTGCCTTCCAGGTTTCCAAGTTTGGTTGCCACTTTCCCGCCGCGTCCTAACTCTCCGCGCAACGCCAAAAGCATTTGACGATGGTCAGCTTTGTAAGCGACGGTGGCCCGTGTATGTGCCGCCGACTTGCGAAGAAACTCTCTCCAGCTTTTCTCGCTCATGGCAAAGGGCCGGCTAAACCCCCCATCACCGTAACCATTCCGATAGACTTGTTTGCCAAGTAACACTGCCTGATAGGTGTGATGCGTGAACAAAAACTGAGTTGGCAAATCCAATGGGCTAGGAAGGCGATGTTTCCAGAGCTCTAGGTTTTCAGCTAAGTGATCGGAAATCTTTAGCTCGGTTCGCGCATCCATCCAATATGGGTCGTCCGTCCGGTTTCCCAAACGATAGTGCAAACAGATGAAATCACGCACTTCGTCATACATTGACCCAACCGTTTTATTATACCGATCACGGGTTGCATCATCAAAATCCTGCGACGGAAAATATAGCAATAGCCAACGCAAGCCCATATCAATCATATGTATCGCGGTGCTTTCCAATGGTTCAATAAACCCACCCGAGAGCCCAAGCGACACGCAGTTTTTAACCCACGCACGGCGTGTGCGCCCCACGCGCATTGGTATCACCCGAGGTTCGGCCCCCTTCGGAGCGGTCGCCCCGAGGTGTTGCAAAAACTCGTCCCGTGCGGCGTCGTCGCTCCGATGGGCACTGGAAAACACATAGCCGGTGCCAACCCTGTTGAACAACGGAACAGACCAACTCCAGCCTGCACCAAGAGCTGTTGAACTTGTTGCTGCTGGCAATCGCATCGGGTCTGAGTGCGGAATTTGCAAGGCAAGCGCCCGGTCATTCGCCAAGTAGTCACTATAGTTTTCAAATGGTTCACCCAGGGCCTTTTGCGAAATCAACCCCTGAAATCCCGTGCAATCAATCACAAACTCAACCGCATGACGGCCGCGTTCGACCAAGTCCAAGGACGCAACGTGCCCCCGTTCATCCAACACAACATCCTGAACATCATCCAATATATGATGCACGCCGCGTTCCGTCCCAATTTCGGCTAACATCCCGGCAAATTTACCCGCGTCGAGATGATAGGCATATCCGACTCGCGGCATGGGATCATCTTTGCCTCCAAAGGACAGCGGACATTTTCCAGCTTCATAAAGGTCCATCAATGGTGAAAAGCTCTGGATAAAATCGCGCTTGCCTGCGGAATAGGCATGAAAGAAGTACCCCGCTTCCATACCGTCAATCGTAGGAGGGGTTGTAAAGGGGTTCATATAGCTCACAAATGCGCCGCGATGATCGACGTTCCAGTTCCGAAACATCACGCCCATTTTGATCGACGCATTGCAGCGTTTGAAAAAGTCGCGATCATCTATGCCCAATTCACGCAACGTAGACGGCATGTTGGGTACGGTTGCCTCCCCAACCCCGACCGTAGGTACGTTGGGGCTTTCGATCAGGGTGACCTTGATCTTTTTGGCGATCTTTGAGCGTAAAAACACCGCTGCCAGCCAGCCCGCAGTGCCGCCTCCGACGATGGTGATTGATGTTATTGGCTTGGCCATGTCATCCCCCTGCTACGTCTTTACCTAGGGTAACCCAAACCATGGCATTTTGGGAAATATTTCTTGTGTTCGCACCAATTGCCGCAAGGCTCCAATGTTCACATTCGAGTGGAATCCGCGTAGACAACGGCCTTCTCTAGCCCTGTGGTACCTCTCAATGACCCATGATCTTACGCCGCATCGTTCCGAATTGCTCATGCCGGCAGGCAATTTACGCAAACTCAAGATGGCCATTCTATACGGGGCGGATGCCGTTTACCTTGGCACGCCAGATATGTCCCTGCGCACCAAGTCCGAGTTTAGCCTCGAAGAGGTCATCGAGGGGGTTCAGTTCTGCCATGACCATGGTCGCCGCGCCTATCTGACGCTCAACCTGTTCAGTCATAACAAAGACATTCCAAAGCTCGATGAATACATCGACACCGTGCGCAAAGTGAAACCTGACGGTTTGATCATCGCCGATCCCGGTGTGTTCCAATATGTCAAAACCCGCGCACCGGAATTGCCGCTGCATATCTCGACCCAGGCCAATATCTGTTCTTGGCTATCGGTGGATTTCTGGAAAGCTCAGGGCGCGGAACTTGTGGTTTTGGCACGCGAAGTTTCTTATCTAGAGCTGGTGGAAATTCGCGAAAAATGTCCGGATATCAAGCTCGAAGCCTTTGTCCATGGGGCGATGTGCATGACCTATTCGGGTCGCTGCCTGCTGTCGAACTTCATGGCCGAGCGCGGATCGAACCAAGGCAATTGCGCCAATTCCTGTCGGTGGAACTATAGCCTGAAACTGCGTCTCAAGGACGGTACGCGCGAAGAGATCAAGATCACCGAAGACAATGCCGACCTGTTTGAATTCCTGCTCGAAGAGGGCTGTCGGCCCGGTGATTTGATGCCGATCGAAGAGGATGATCGCGGCTCATACATCCTAAATTCGCGTGATCTTTGCATCATGCCTAAACTCGATGAATACCTGAAAATCGGTGTGGATAGTCTCAAGGTCGAAGGGCGTGGAAAATCCGAATATTACGCCGCCGTCGTCGCCCGCGCCTATCGCATGGCCATTGATGACTACTATGCCGATCCCGAGAATTGGGACCCCAAACCCTATATGCGCGAATTGGAATCGGTTGGGAATCGCGGCTATACGTTGGCCTTTCATGAGGGGCGTTTGACCAACTATTCCCACGATTACGAACACACCGCCGCCATTGCCCAATGGGAATATGCCGGGGTTGTAACCGATGTCACCGAAGATGCGTTTCTGGTTGAGATTAAAAACAAACTCGACGCTGGTGAGGTTTTGGAATTCGTATCCCCCATCGCGCGCGAAACGGTATTGTTGCGAATGTATGATTTTGAACAAGCCAAAGACGGCAAGAAACTTGAGGTCGTTCACGGTGGATCAAAAACTGTGATCCGCATCCCCTTTGCGCTATTTGATCACGAGAATCTTGACGATCTCAAGGCGCGGTTCCCGGTCTATTCGGTGATGCGCAAAGAGCGCCCTTTGACCGAAGAACAATGGGCCCGCATTCGCTTTGACAAGCTTACCCAAGGGCTTGAAATGAAGGGCAAACGCAACGACGCCGCTTATGAAAAACGCCGCGACACCTTGGTCGAGGAAATTGGCGAAGGCGCCACGGATCGACGCTTCAAAACCAACCGCGTTGGGGTTGAAGGGTGTTGTGGCAAGGGGTGCAACGGCTGTTTGATCTTTTGGCAGGACGACCAATACGCCAAGGCCCGCGACATGTTGTTAAAACGCAAACAGGGCGAACAGCTGAGCCGGGCCGAAGCGAGTGAATTCAAGCTCCCCAAACCGGCGTAAAAAAGTTTTGAAAAACTTTTTGGCGCTCCACCGTTAGGTTGGGCGAATTTGGAGAAGGCATGAGGGGCCAGCCCCTCTTGCCCCGCGCGGCAATTCACTCCGGGATATTTGACAAAAGAAGAAACCAACGGCGTTAGGCGTAGGTTGTTTTGATCTCCTGGACCAAACTTTCAAGGATATCCGTTTGGTCGAGGGCAACAGCCATGCTCATCGCGCCTTGGAGCGTGGCTTGAATTTGCAGCGCTTGTTGTTCTGACAAACCAGACGCTTGTAGCCAGCTGAGATTGGACTGAAAGAAACCGGCGACTGGGGTGGCAACGCCTTCGGGCAAACCTCGGCTTTCCGCTGACAACATACTACACAGGCATTGCAGCCCCTGCCCTTTCAGCGCGATCACATAGACATCACAGAATTTGGCAACGGCCTTGGGCCGATCCAACGCGCTTTGCGGTCCCAAAGCCTCGGCCACCTTATCGCTATAGCGCTCGACCACCGCGGCACCCAAATCATGCTTGTGGCGAAAATGGTAATGGATGCTTGCCGATTTGATTCCCAGCTCGTCCGCCAAATCCCGAAAGCTAACGGCGTGGTAGCCGCGCAACCGCATGGCGCGCTCCGCGTGGTCTAGGATTTGCTCTTTGGTGTCCATCATGTTCTCACGTTTTTGCGACCTATCACTAGATAGGCTTGACCGGTGATGAACGCAACGCTAAGCATTCTATCTATCACTAGATAGACACACGGAGCCAACATGAAGATTTACGAAACACAGGGGTTTCCCAACCCCGCCCGCATTCGCATTGCTTTGGCCGAAAAGGGGCTTTTGGATCGAGCCGAGTTTATTCAGGTCAACGTCCCCGAAGGCGAACATCAGACAGATGCCTTTCGGGCCAAAAACCCCTTTGCTGCGGTGCCTGTGTTGGAACTTGAGGATGGGACCTGCATTTCCGAATGTTCCGCCATCACCGAATACCTTGACCATTTGGACAGCGCTCCGACCCTGACCGGCACAACCGCCAAAGAGCGCGCGCAGATTGCCATGATGCAGCGGCGCGCCGAGGCCGGGCTTTTGGACGCCGTTGCGACCTATTTTCACCATGCCACACCGGGGCTTGGGGCCGAGATCGAAGGGTATCAATGCGCCGAATGGGGCAGCCATCAAAAGGACGCGGCCCTCAAGGGGATGCAATATTTGGACGGCGTACTTGCGCAACAGCCTTGGGTCGCGGGCAAGACATTTAGCGTTGCTGACATCACCACCTATGCCGGTTTGGCCTTTGCCGGTTTTGCCAAGATCGACGTGCCGCAAGACTGTGCTAACCTGTTGGCATGGAAAGACCGGATGGCACACCGCCCATCCGTGGCCGCATTGGGGTAAACCTATGAATGTGAATGTAAACTTTGACGAACGGGTTTCGGTTCATGCCGACACACCTTGGGTTGCGTCGCCGATGGCGGGGGTTGAGCGGCGCATGTTGGATAGGATCGGCGATGAGGTCGCGCGGGCCACGACCATCGTGCGATTTGCCCCGGGGAGCGCGTTCTCTCCGCATGTCCACACCGGTGGCGAGGAATTCTTGGTTCTGGACGGCGTTTTTCAGGACGAACACGGCGATTTCCCAACCGGAAGCTATATTCGCAACCCACCGCAATCGTCCCACACCCCTGCCACTGCGCCGGGCTGTACGATCTTTGTGAAGCTTTGGCAGTTTGACCTTGCTGATCGCACACATGTCCGCATCGACACCAACAAGGCGCGATATCTTCCGACCACGGATGGGGTGAAAACCTTGCCGCTGTTTCAAGATGAACACGAAGATGTGGTGATGGAAGTTTGGGACGCCGGAGCCGAGGTGGACCTAAGCGCCCATGCCGGAATGGAAGTCTTGGTGCTCTCCGGCAGCTTTGTTGAAAGCGACGAAGAGTTTGCTCCGCAAAGTTGGCTGCGGCTTCCCAATGGCGCGCGTGCCACCGCGTTAGCCGGACCCGAGGGGGCCAAGGTTTGGATCAAACGGGACCACTTGAAAACCCCGCCACAAGCGCCTGTTGTATAATGGCTTGGCCCCACAATGGGGCCTTGCCTTAATCTAGCGCGGCGAGCGTTTCGAATAGCTCTTTGTCGAGGGACATCGCGCTATTGGGCGCGGTCAACAAGGCGTCGCCATAAAAGATCGAATTGGCCCCGGCCATGAAACACAAAATCTGATCTGCGATCGTGAACCCGTCGCGCCCCGCCGACAGACGCACGCGGGCCTTGGGCATCAGAATGCGTGCGGTGGCCACCATGCGGATGATTTCGGGGGCACGGACGCGCGGTAGATGCGCCAAGGGCGTGCCCTTGACCGGGATCAGCGCATTGATCGGAACGCTTTCTGGGGCGGGGTCGAAATTGGCCAAAACCGCCAGCATTTCGGCCCGGTCTCGGATGGTTTCGCCCATGCCAATGATCCCACCGCAACAAATCGAAATCCCGGCGGCACGGACATGGTCCAGCGTGTCCAACCGATCACGATAGGTGCGGGTGCCGATGATTTCACCATAAAACTCCGGCCCGGTATCTAGGTTGTGGTTAAAGGCGCTTAGTCCGGCCTCGGCCAAGGCTTGGGCTTGATGACGCTGCAACATGCCCAGCGTGACACAGGCCTCCATATCCAGAGCGCGAACGCCGCGCACCATTTCAAGCACCGCATCAAACTCGGCCCCGTCCCGCACCTTGCGCCACGCCGCCCCCATGCAAAACCGCTCTGCCCCGGCATGTTTGGCCTTTTGCGCCAGCGCAACCACCGCGGCTGGGTCCAAAAAATGCTCTTTTTGCAGGCCGACCTCTTTGTGATGCGCTGATTGTGGGCAATAGGCGCAATCCTCGGGGCAGCCCCCGGTTTTAATGCTTAGAAGGCTGGCTTTTTGGATGTCTGTCACGTCGTGATGCTTGCGATGCACCTCAGCGGCTTTGTGCAACAGGTCGAGCAGAGGCGCTTTGAGCAGCGCCTCCGCTTGATCCGCCGATTGGGTCACAGACGGCTGATCAAGGTCAAACATCGTGGGTCCCTTTGATAAAGGCCGTCACTTTGCGGGGCGCGGCCCAAGCAAGGACACCAGCCAAGACCATCTTGACAACATCGCCCAACACAAAGGGGGTCACCCCAAAAGCGAGCACTTTGTCAGCCGGTACATACTGCGCCAACCAAGCGGCCCCCAAGACATAGATCGCGATCAAACAGGCCGGCAACGCGAGGGTCATTCCGACTTTGCCAAAGCGATCAGCGACCCAACCCACCAAGAAAGCCGCGACCAGGAATCCGATTAAATATCCACCGGTTGGTCCGGTCATATAGGCCAGACCTATGCCTTTCTCCGGTGTTCCCGCAAAAACCGGCATTCCGGCGGCCCCGGCGACCAAATAGGCCCCAACAGCTTGAAACCCAAAAGCGGCCCCACCGACCGCCCCCATCAACAAGACAACTGCGACCTGCAATGTCATTGGAACCGGGTAAAACGGCACTTTGATTTTGGCCGAAAGCGTCAAGAGCGCCACCGCAGCCACCAAGAGGAGCGTGCGCGTCAGCAAGGGAAAGCGTGTGAGTGCGATTTGCATGGGGATTCCTTTTATAGATATTTTTAAGTCGATTAGCTTCGTGTTGATTTTTTATTGATATTTTTAATTCGAACGCAAGCGGTTTTCCCGCCCAATGGGCAGGTTTACGCAAACATGCTTGAACCTAAATATAGCGTTTTTGCGATGGGCTACGCCTTAGCCGCGTGACAAATGCCGCTTGAGAACCGCAGAAGCGGTTGCTCCGTCTGCTTTTTTCAGCGCCAATACTATCGCCAAATGGTCAGGGTCACTTTTGCGACGCCAGCCCCGGCTCCATTTTACATGGAAATGCCACGCGGACAGATTTTGTAGATTTTCGGCGGTTTTCAACAGGCGTTTGCGCCCACAGGGACGGAGAATCGCCAAGTGAAAGTCGCGATTAGCGCGCTCCCATGACACGGCGTCTTGGGCGCGATCACAGGCGATCCGCAATTCTTCGATCTTGGCCAAATGCTCTGGCGTCACCTTTTTGGCTGCCAAAGACACGGCAAACGGCTCTAGCGCCAATCGCATATCGCGAATATCCCGGATGTCGTCTTGGCTAAGCCGCACAACCCGCACGCCCCGGCGCGGCACCGCCTCGGCAAGCTCCATCGTAACCAATTGGCCCAGCGCCTCGCGGACGGGCACATGCGAACACTCAAATCGTTTGGCAATATGATCCTGCGCCAGCCTGTCACCGGGCTGATAATCAGAGCGGATGATCTCTTCTGCCAATGTTTGGGCAATCTGATGGGAAAGTGGGGTCTCGGCCATAGCGGCAACCTAAACGCCCAGCGCCCCCAACCGCAAGCCGTAAGGGAGCGGCCCTTACGCTTGCAATTCTGCGTCCCAATACAAAAAGTCGACCCAGCTGTCGTGAAGATGATTTGGCGGGAAACGCCGCCCCATGTTCAACAATTCCGGCGCTGTTGGTTGACGTGGTGGTTTGCGCAAAGCCATGCCGGTCTGACGCAGGCTACGCGATCCCTTTTTGAGGTTGCAGGGCGAACAGGCCGCGACAACGTTTTCCCAAGACGTTATCCCACCAGCCGCGCGCGGGATCACATGGTCAAAGGTCAAATCCGCCTTGGTGCCGCAGTACTGGCAACGAAATTCATCCCGCAAGAAAAGATTAAAGCGCGTGAAGGCCACGCGCTTTCTAGGTTGAACAAAATCTTTAAGGACGACGACGCTCGGTATTTTTAGCGTCATACTGGGGCTTCGGACGACCTCGTCATATTCGGCGACGATGTCGACCCTGTCTAAAAACGCCGCCTTTACCGCATCTTGCCAAGGCCAAAGGCTAAGTGGGTAATAAGACAGCGGTCGGTAATCCGCATTTAACACAAGCGCCGGATGCTGCTTAAGCGCACCGGCCTCTCTTACAAAGTCAGTTCTGAAATTACCGTCCATTTGGGACTCTTTCCTCGCCCTGTCACTTAACCGCTAGCGACCGGGGCGGGAACACCGCCCCAACCTCTGAAACCACTATATCTCGCGTTTAAACTCTGACAACCCCCGCTAGATAGAGTAGGTGGCGGCAATTTTGCAGGCTTTGGTGACAGTGGCGTGACAGAAGGCCCAATTGCCCCTTTGGCGCTAAACATCCTCTAGGTACGTCCCGGCCAACACACCGTCATAGGTAATATCAACAACCTCGTTCAAACCGGCCCCCCAAGTGTATGTGAAATCGTCGTAATAGCGTGCACCCAAATCGATCTCGGCAATGGTACGATACGCTGGAAGACCCTCAACAGGATCGCCATGGAATGCTTCATCTGCAATCCCCTGCATCAGAGTGTCGTCAATCGCTCTGCTGTACCCGTCCTCGATCTGAACCAATATCATGGAATGGTCATCATATCCGTTGGACCCACCGGTCCCCTCATGAAGGGTAAGGGCAACGACCGGCCCACCGGATGTGGGCAGGGTGATCTTCAGGCTGTCCGTGTCATCTCCGAAATCAATCTCCGAAACCAACGTCGAGTTGGCCGCATCGGACAGGTCGAGAAAAATATCGTCCGCCCCGTCGCTCTCTTCCACAACCGCACCGGGGCCCACATTAATTGTGTCTTCGCCATCACCCGCTAGAACCGTGGCCTCGCCGTTCGCTGAAAAGACATCATCCCCAGAACCAAGGTCAACATAGCTTGCCGTGTCAGTAAGCACCGCTACCGTGTCATTTCCTTCGCCGGTTGTGACCCATGGTTCGCCCGCAACATCAATTTGATCTGCGCCAGTTGTTCCCTCAAGCGTCGGAGTGGCGCGAATTATCAGATCACCGCCTTCGGTCTGGCCAAATCGAAGGAATTCGTCTGAATCGTCGTCGTTAATATCAGCAGCGCCCACGCCGACCAAACCTATCGTCGCAATGGGAGTTACCCCAAGTCGCTGATATACATTGACAACACTGCCCTCTGACGACGGCGCATCGACGATAAGGAAGCGAAGATCGCTGCCATCAGTCGCCGCGATCCTGAGTTCATCGCTGGCAAGGTCAAAATCTGAAATCAAATAGGCAGGAAGGGCCTCGCTCCCTTCTGTTTCATCAGGGGACACCAAGATACGATAGGTATCCGCCCCCGAACCGCCCTCCAGGTTGATCGGTGTCAGATCGCCCAGCGCATTAAATGGATCGGAGGCCTCGAGCGTGTCATCGCCCTCTCCTCCGCGCAGCGCGGCATTGGAGGCCGCCGTTGTGATCAGATCGTCGCCCGCTCCGCCTCGTAAATCGGCACTATCGGCAAAGACCCCGCTTACCAAGGTGTCATCCCCGTCTCTGCCCTCAAGGGTAACACACTCAAAATTCAAAGCGTCCATAAGGTCGTTGGAGGACGCGCCCTCGACCACCTCAGCATCTGCACTTGGAGAAATGGCACCATCGTCCGGCCCCGCATCCGTGTCATCAGAGCTGGAGCTGTCGTCACTATCTCCGATCATCAATGCCAACATGCCAATGACCAAAAGACCCGACAGTGCGACCGTCACAACACCACCTATAATTTAAAGCTCGGCGCACTGTTCACCCGACGCCACATGGCGTCAAGCACGCTTGCCTTTTGTTTCCCGTTCGAAAACAAAAGGGTAAATACTCCGACTTCGTTCCCGAAAACAGATCAAAAAGAAACGCCGCACCCTTCGGTACGACGTTCCTTTACAGTCATAAATGGGACGGCCTTAGAATCCGCATTTGTCCCGCAAAAACGCCAGCGAGACCGACAGCCCGTCCGGCGCAATGCCATGGGCGGTGCCTTCTTGGATATGGGCAAAGACCTCTTTGAACCCGGCGTTTTGCAAGCCTTCGGCCGCCTCGGGGAGCGATTGCACCGGCACCACATCGTCTTGATCGCCATGCACCAAAAGGATCGGCATTTTGCTCACCACCTCATCGGCCAAAAGCTCGGGCTGGAGCAAGCGGCCAGAAAAGGCAACAACGCCCGAGACCGGGTCTTCGCGGCGCGGGGCCACGTGAAGCGCCATCATCGTGCCTTGGCTAAAGCCAAAGATCGCCACCTGTTCGGGCAACAAATCTTCATCAACCATCAAAGCATCCAGAAAAGCGTTCAAGTCCTGAACCGCGCGGTCCATGCCTTCCATGCTTTCCTCTTCGGACGACCCATCAATCCATGGGATCGGGAACCACTGGTACCCCATGGGTGACCCGGCACAATCCTCTGGCGCATCCGGGGCGACAAACAACGTATCGGGGAGGTGTTCGCCTAGCGGATCGGCAAGACCCAACAGGTCGGCCCCATTGGCCCCATAGCCATGTAGAAAAACAACGCAAGACCGTGTCTCGCCTGAAACCGGTGCCTTGCGGCCTGCCTTGAGTACGCGTGTCATGTGATGCCCTCTCGATCCTTTGCGACATGGTAGTAGGCAAAGAGAGTGCGGGCCGCAACCGCTCTCCATGGGCTCCAGTCTTGTGCCATTTGGCGAAGCTCGCGTTCCTTGGGGCGCTCGGGCAGTTCAAACAAGGCACGTGCCGCCTCCTGAAGGGCCAAATCACCGGGCGCAAAGACATCCGCCCGCCCGAGGGAGAACATGCAATAAATCTCAGCCGTCCAAACCCCGATCCCTTTGACGGCAACCAAGGTTTTGACAATGTCCGCATCGGGCATGTCACGCAGGGCGTGAAAATCAATTTCCGCTTGGGCCAAAGCCAAGGCATAGGTTGCCTTTTGCCGAGATAGGCCCAGCGCACGCAGGGACTCTTCGGTTTGCCCGGCCACAACGTCGGGCGTCACCATCCCCGCAGCTTCCAACCGTGACCAGATCGCACGCGCCGAGGCGACACTCACCTGTTGGCTCACAATCGCGCTTAGCAACTGGGCAAACCCATCATCGCGCAACCGCAATGGCAAAGGCCCCGTCGCCTCAAGCGCCTTGGCAAAACGCGGTTCGTGTTGTGCCAACCACGCCGCCCCTTCGGCTACACAAGCATCCGAGGTGATGATACGCCCTATTTCCGCTCCAGCCATTCCATTGCCTCCCCTACCGTTCCAACACATGGGCCACTGGGCCAAGGTGCACGCGCCACCAAGGCCACCCGAACCCCAAGACGGCGTGCCGCCTCAAGTTTCGGAGCCCCACCGGGTCCACCTGCGTTGCGCAAAAGCAGCCAATCAATCCGTTCCTTGCGCAAAAAACGCATTTCCTGCGCCACCTCAAACGGCCCACGGGCATCGATAAACCGCCCATATTTCAACGGAAACGCCCCGCTGCCGGGGCGAAGACGCCGCGCAATAACAAAGGCGTTTAGCGCTTTGAGGTTCGGCAAACCCCCGCGCCCAAGCGTGGTCAAAACCCGCGCGCCCGGCTTTATAACCTGCGCGGCGTCCGCCTCTTTGCTCAAAGCAACCCAACGATCCCCACGTTGCGCACACCAAACCGGGCGTCTGACCTGAAGAACGCGGGCCCCAATCTGGCACCCTGCCCGATAGCCAAGGCGCGCCGCCCGCTCGTCACAGGGATGCGGGGCAACAATGACGGTGTCACATCCTTTTTGGGGCCGCAGCGCGCCGGTCACAACCGGACACGGCCATTCGCGCGGCACCCGTTCAACCTCAGGCAACCACACAACCGCCTCCGGCATAGCCCGCGCCAAGTCCCAAGCCTCTGACGACCCACCAATAATGAAAACCGATCCCATGCCCCTAGTTACCCACGCCAAACCGGAAACCCAAGCCCCGAAACACTCCGCACACAACATCCCCCAGACCCACAAGCTTTGTTTTGGTGAACCTTGAAGCCCCGCTATTCTCTCCTCCCCACCTCACCCAGATTTTACCATCACCTCTCCTGAACGCGTAAATTATGAATGCGGTAGCATTCCTTTTAACTGCCAACTGCGATTACCTGCGCCCAATGCCCGCCTTGAACCATCCTCTGTTCGCCCCCTTACACAGCCAAGCCATCACATCGCGCTGAAACATACATTCACCTCTTGTGATATACGTCACAGCCCCTTACCCATTCGCGCATGACTCATTCTTCCTCGCCCCAAGCCGATGACTCCCGCGCCCGCCGCAATGTAACCGTGCTCGTTCTGGCTCAGGCCATTTTGGGCTCGCAAATGCCGATGATCTTTACCGTCGGCGGTCTGGCGGGGCAGCAACTAGCCCCCAACCCCTGCTTTGCGACCCTGCCGATCTCTCTGATCGTGCTTGGTTCAATGCTCGCCGCGACGCCGGTTTCCAACTTCATGCAAAGCCATGGTCGCCGCGCGGGTTTCCTTCTCGGGGCATTTATGGGCGCACTCGGGGCCGCGATCTCGGCCTTTGGCCTCTATCAAGGCAACTTTGCCATCTTCCTGATGGGGAGCCTCGTCACAGGCGTCTACATGTCGGCCCAAGGCTTCTACCGCTTTGCCGCTGCGGACACGGCCTCGGATGAATACCGACCCAAGGCGATTTCCTATGTTATGGCCGGTGGCCTCATGGCGGCGGTCATTGGGCCGCAGCTGGGGAACTTTTCCTCGCTCGCCTTTGGCCCGATCCCGTTCTTCGGCACCTATCTGACCGTCGCGATCATCAATGCGCTTGGCGCGATGCTGTTCTTCTTTCTCGACATTCCCAAGC
Source organism: Pelagimonas sp. (assembly GCF_058892305.1). Taxonomy (NCBI): domain Bacteria; kingdom Pseudomonadati; phylum Pseudomonadota; class Alphaproteobacteria; order Rhodobacterales; family Roseobacteraceae; genus Pelagimonas; species Pelagimonas sp. The sequence continues at coordinate 22,674 of NZ_JBZXVN010000025.1, read as the reverse complement.
CCCCAAAACCAGACGCTGACGCCCCCCAAGGGCGCACGCGTATGGAAATGCTGCGCACCCCGCGCATCGCCGTGGCTATCATCGCTGCCATGGTGTCTTACGCCCTGATGAACCTTGTCATGACCTCCACGCCTTTGGCTGTGGTCGGCTGTGGCCTGACCGGGGAAACCGAAATCCCCGACTACATCACCAACCTGCTGCCCGAAGGCACCCTGCGCGAGAAGTTCACCTTTATCGCCGGCTATGTGGTCACCGCCCACGTCTTGGCCATGTATGTGCCAAGCTTCTTTACCGGTCACCTGATCGCCCGCTTTGGCAGCGAAAAGGTCATCGCCACCGGATTGGTTATTCTGGCGGGCGCGGGCTTTGTGGCCCTTCAGGGCGTGGCGCTTGAAAACTTCTTTGTCGCGCTCATCCTTCTCGGGATCGGTTGGAACTTTGGCTTTATCGGCGCAACCGCCATGTTGGCCGGGTCTCATACCCCCGAGGAACGTGGTCGTTTGCAGGGCATGAACGACTTCATCGTCTTTGGCGGCGTGACCTTTGCCTCGCTTAGCTCAGGTGGTTTGATGAACTGCTCCGGTGGCTCTGCTCAGGATGGCTGGATGGCGGTGAACGTCGCCATGGTCCCCTTCCTCGCTCTTGCCGGTGCGGCGCTGATCTGGTTGGTGCTGCGGCCCAAAAGCCTCTCGGAAACCTAAAACAAAAGGCCGGGCATCTTGTCCGGCCTTTCTATGTCTACGATCTACAAGTCCTGCCCCTACAAGATCAGCAATCGCAATCGCTTCGAAAATTCGCTGAGCTGTACGCGCCCATCGGCAACGGAATTGGGATCCTTGGCCACTCCCTGCAAAAGCGCCTTGGCCTGCCAACACTCCATCACCGCCGCCCCCGCCGGGCCAAGCCCACGGTGCAACCCGCGCAGGCCCCCGGCCCCCTTGAGGGTCGTCAAAACCTTTCGGGCCTGATCCTCTAGCGCCTCAGGACGCCCATCTGGAAGAGGCAGTTTGCCTCGCGCCACCAATTCTGGAACCGCCTGTAAATAGCGCGCAAAGCCCGCTGCCCGCGCCCAAACCGCAATGCGATCGAACATATCCGGGGGTGCGCCCAATGCCGCCGCGGCCTCAAGCGTCAAAGCCCCGGCTGTCTGGTCGACATGGGTGTGCAAAGCATCCCAATCCTCAAACGGCGCGCGTTCAAGGTCTTTCTCACGCGCTGAAACCGCGCCTTTGAGGCGGCTCATATCTTTGCCCTGCAAGATCATCGCCAAAGGTGTGACCACCTCATGACGGCGTACAATCCCACCGGCCTCGATCTCATCCAAGGCATCCACCCACCATTGCAGGCGCATCTTGGCGATCAACTCTTCTTTGCTGGCCCATGGCGCACGCGCCACCTCGATGTTGAACGCATAGATCGGAAACAACACCGCACGCGCCGCCACCGGGGCCGCCATGGCCGCCTGAAACCGATCCGCATCGGCCTTTTCAACCAAAGCGGCGCAGGCGACGAGATCAGGATTGTCCTGAAACGGATCGCTCATGTCTCTTTCACCGCAACAATCTGTACATAGCCAAATTGCCGTTTGTATTTGCGCCAAATCGCGGCTTCGGCCGCGCCCTCATCAAGCACTTTGGCAAGTTCCGCACTGGCCCCATCCCGCAATTTGGCAACGCGGGCATCCATTGGCGTGTAGTATTCTTCCCAAGCCTCATCAGACACCGGAAAAGCCGCCCGGATCTGGTATCCAGCTGCAACCACCCGGTCTTTCAAACGATCAATCGAGCCAATATCGGGATATTCGGCCTCGCAATCTATCCGCAATTCTTCCGCTGGATCATCAACCAGATAGACCAGTTCGGAAAACACCAAAGCGCCGCCTTGAGTTAACCGCGTCCCCATTTCTGCCAAAGCCCGTTCGATGCCAAGGAAGTACAAAGCCCCCGCCGACCAGATCAAATCAAACGGCCCGGTTTGATCCAACATATCCCCGGCAATCGCCGTGACTCGCGCATCATGACCCCAGCCTTCGGTGACTTTGGCAATAAAATGCGCCTGCCCATCAACCGCCGTGACATGCCCCTGTGGCGCATGGGCCAAAAGGCCGGCAATATCGGCCCCCGGACCACAGCCGGCATCAAGAATACGAGCGTTTTGGGGCACGGTGACGTGGCTTAGGGCCTTGTCGAGATCGGCGCGGCATCCCGGCCCTTCGCGCGGCAAGTCGCTATGCAGGATGAAAAACGGGCTCCTATCGCTCATTGCGCGCCATCCCGCACCAACTTCCAGCGCACCGCATCCAACAGCGCCTCAAACGAGGCATCGACGATATTGGCGCTCACCCCAACGGTGGCCCAACGCTGCCCCTGTGCGTCTTCGCTGTCGATGATAACGCGGGTCACCGCCGCCGTGCCGCCTTGGGTTATGCGCACTTTAAAATCGACCAAGCGCATGTCATCAATCATCGCTTGATAGGGCCCTAGGTCTTTGGCTAGCGCTTTGGCTAGGGCGTTCACCGGGCCGCGATCGCTTCCGTATTCATCCATGCTTTCGCTCACCGAAAGCTTTTTGTCATCACCGATTTTAACGACAACCACCGCCTCTGAGAGCGATACCATCTGGTTGTACTTGTTTTTGCGCCGTTCAACCGACACCCGGTAGCGTTTGACCTCAAACAGGTCGGGCATCCGCCCCAAAACATCCCGCGCCAAAATCTCAAACGAGGCCTGCGCGGTGTCATAGGAATAACCCTGCGCCTCACGTTCCTTGACCTTGTCAAGGATAAGGCTCAGCCCCGGATGATCCTTGGGGACTTCAAGCCCCGCTTCGGCCAAACGTCGCCGCAGGTTCGATTGACCGGCCTGATTGGACATCGGTACAATGCGGCGGTTGCCGACAATGCTCGGGTCAATGTGTTCATAGGTTGTCGGGTTTTTCAGGATCGCGCTGGCGTGCAGCCCGGCCTTGTGAGCAAAGGCCGAAGCCCCGACATATGCCGCCTGTTTCATCGGCACCCGGTTGAGGATTTCATCCAACATCCGGCTAATCCGCGTCAGGCTTTCCAGCGTTTCGCGTTTGACGCCGATGTCATAGCTGCTGGCGTAGGGCTCCTTAAGCAGCAGTGTCGGAATAAGCGTTGTTAAATTGGCATTGCCGCACCGCTCCCCCAAGCCGTTCAACGTGCCTTGGATTTGACGCGCCCCGGCATCCACCGCTGCCAGGCTCCCGCCGACGGCATTTTCGGTGTCGTTATGGGTGTGAATGCCCAGATGGTCGCCGGGGATGCCAGCGGCAATCACATCGCGCACTATCTGCCCGATTTCATGCGGCAATGTCCCGCCATTGGTGTCGCAAAGCACAACCCAGCGCGCCCCGGCCTCATAGGCGGCCTTGCACGCTTGGATCGCATAATCGGGATTGTCCTTGTAGCCATCAAAGAAGTGTTCGGCGTCATAAAGCGCCTCGCGCCCCTGCGCGACGATATGGGCAATCGAGGCGCGGATATTGTCGAGGTTTTCTTCAAGCGTGATGCCCAGCGCCTCTGTGACGTGAAAATCATGGCTTTTGCCGACCAGACAGACGGCTTGCGTCCCGGCGTTCAACACGGCCGCCAGAACATCGTCGTTCTCTGCGGAGCGCCCGGCGCGTTTGGTCATGCCAAAGGCAGTCATCGTCGCGCGGGTCTTGGGCGCATCGTTAAAAAAGGCGCTGTCAGTCGGGTTCGCCCCGGGCCAGCCACCTTCGATGTAATCCACACCCAATTCGTCCAACGCGGTAGAAATACGCAGCTTTTCCTCGGTCGAAAACTGTACACCTTGGGTTTGTTGGCCATCCCGCAAGGTGGTGTCGTAGAGGTAGAGTTTTTCTTGGGTCATTTGACTGGCTCTTCGGCTTGGTCGGGCAGCGCCCGGCCCGGGGTGGGTGTGAAGCGCCCGCCCATGGGGGCGGGTCGGGCGCTGCCCGGGCAAGCCCGGGCGGTACAGTTGAGAGGGTCGCGCATCACAAACTCTCCAATTTCACCGCATCGAAACCCGGCCCCGGCACAAGCTCAACACCGGCCTTGGACATGCGCACTTCAACACCGGCGTCAATAAGGGCCTTTTTCATCAGGTCCACCTCGGAGAAGTCTTTGTTTTCCATGGCAGTTGTGCGAACAGCAGCCAATTTCTCGGCCAATACCGTGAAATCAAACGACGGAGCCTTGGCCCAGTCCCCCAATTCATCGGTCAACAGGCCTAAAAATTGCGCCGATGCGAGAAAATCAGACAACGAAACCTTTTTTTCAAAATCATACATTTCAAAAGAAAGCGCTCCGGTAGCGACAGAAAAAAGCTTATGGAGGAAGGAAATAGCTTGAGAGATATTTAAATCATCTGCCATTGCAGCAAGAACAGCCTTGTGGGGAGTCGAAGGTTTTACATCAGCAACTGCTGCACGCCACTTGCGCAGCGTCGCCTCGGCCTCTGCCCGCTTCTTCTCGGTCCAATCCATCGGCTTGCGGTAATGCGTCGACAGCATCACAAAGCGGATCACCTCACCCGGCACGCCCTGTTCCAGCAAATCGCGTACGGTAAAGAAGTTGCCCAAGGACTTGGACATCTTCTTGCCCTCAACCTGCAACATCTCGTTGTGCAACCAGACCCGCGCGAATTCCGCGTCAGGATGGGCACAGCAGCTTTGCGCGATCTCATTCTCATGGTGCGGGAATGTCAGATCATTGCCGCCGCCGTGAATATCAAAGGACGGCCCCAACAGCTCATAGCTCATCGCCGAGCATTCGATATGCCAGCCCGGACGGCCCCGGCCCCACGGGCTCTCCCAGCCGGGTAAATCATCGGTCGAGGGCTTCCATAGGACAAAATCCATCGGGTCTTCTTTGAACGGGGCCACTTCGACCCGCGCCCCCGCGATCATGTCATCAACCGACCGCCCCGACAGCGCACCGTAGTTCTGATAAGACCGCACGCGGAACAACACATGCCCCTCGGCGGCATAGGCGTGATCCTTGGCAATCAGGTCCGAAATCATCGCGATCATCTGGCCGATATATTCGGTTGCGCGCGGCTCATGATCGGGTCGCGCCGCCCCAAGCGCATCCATATCCTGATGATACCACGCGATGGTCTCGCTGGACCGCTCATGTACAAGCTCTTCCAACGTGCCCTCTGCCCCGGCCTCTTTGCGCGCGACCGCGGTGGCGTTGATCTTGTCATCGACGTCGGTGAAATTGCGCACATAGGTGACGTGTTCATCCCCGTAAACATGGCGCAACAACCGTTGCAGCACATCAAATACCAATACGGGCCGGGCATTGCCCAGATGCGCGCGGTCATAGACCGTCGGACCACAGAGATAGAGCCGGACGTTTTTCGGGTCGATCGGCTCAAACCGCTCTTTTTTGCGGGTTTTGCTGTTGGTTAGCTGAATGTCCATGGCTCACGTCCTTAGCAGGGGTCGCGGCGGGCTTAGCAAGTCTGGTTCAGAAATAGAAGGTTCGAAACAAAAGAGCGCCCGCCAATGTCGGGCCCAATCTCAGGCACCCGACGATGTCAGGTAATAATGCAACAAATGAGAGGGCTGCTTTTGTTCATGCCCCATGTTTGCCGCATGACATTGTGGCGGTCAAGTCCGCTGGCCTCGAAAACTCACCAAAAGCGCCGCGCCGGTGATACAGGCCACCCCAACAAGGCCCAAGGCACCGGGAAAATGCGCAAAGATCACCAGATCGAGACCCAGAGCCCAAACCATCCCCGTGAAATCAAAGGGGGCAAGCGCGCTCACCGGGGCGCGGGCCACGGCTTCGTTTGCCACGATATGGCCGATACCGCCACTTGCCCCGGCCAAAACCAACCATCCAAACGCTTCTGCGCTTAAACTGACCCAGCCAAAGGGCAGCGTCACCAAACCGGCCAGGGCTGCAACAATGGCAAAGTAAAAGGCAATGGCCGAACTGCTTTCGCTTTCGGTCATACGTTTGGTATGCACCCGGACAAAGGCCATAGTCGCCGCATAACCAAGCCCCGCCGCGATCCCGATCAAGGTACCCTGCCCTTGCAGGTCCAAGGCCTCCCAAAGCAGGGCAATCACCCCGGCAAAGCCCAATCCAACGGCAACACTCACCGCCATCGTCAGACGTTCCCCGAGCAAAAGCGCCGCCAAGGGAAGCGTTAAAACCGGAGCGAGATAGGCCAAGGCTTGGGCATTGGCGACAGGAAGATAGGCCAAGGACACAAAGGACAAAACCATCGAAAACGCCCCGAAAAGCGAGCGTGTGACATGCAGTCCGGGCCGTTTGGTTCGCAATCCGTGTGGGAACTGTCCAAGGTAAATCAGATAGGCGATGATCGGAACAATCGCCAAAACCGATCGCCAGAACATGATTTGCCCAACCGGCACCGTTTTTGCCGCACCATGAACCGCAGCCGACATGACTGTTATCAACAGCGCTGCCAAAAGGCGCAGCGCAATGCCTTTGTGAAACTGGGACAAATCAAACATACCGCCGAGATCGCAGATCGCATTCCCGACGGCAAGTTACGTTATTGTAAATCAGCGGCGCGTCTAACGTCGACGTGCGCGGCGCTGCCATAAACAAGGCAAGGCCAGACGCGGATGCACAAAGCTGCAGCTGATTTGACGGGGCGGAGTGTGGCAGAGATACAGATCAATCATAGCTGACCATCTCGTATTCCACCCCATCGGGTCCGTCGAAATAGAACCGCTGACCGGGTTCGTAATCGGCGTGATTGTGCGGGATATACCCAAGCGCAGCGACCTTATCCTCAACCGCTTTTAAGTCATCCACAACGATACCAATATGGTTGAGAGAGCCGCTGTGATCATAGCGCGGGGCCTGCCCCTTGAGGGCCGGTTTGGGGGAATAAAGCGCCAGATAGCTCCCCTCATCCCCGACGTGCACAGTGTATCCATCGTTCAGCGCCGCGCCTTCCCAGCGGGTCTCCCAACCCAAGAGTGTTTGCAAGAATTGCGCCGTGGCGCGGGCGTCCGGGACGGTGATGTTCACATGTTCCAGTTTCGCTTGCATTGCTGCCTCCTATTTCAAAACTGGCATCAGGATAATTCTTCAAGTACACTTGAAGGCAAGAGGTAAGAAACGTTTGGAAACAATAAGATGAAGAGACATGATTTAACAATTGGCGATGTAGCCGACCGCACCGGCCTCGCCACGTCGGCCATTCGCCACTACGAATCAGAGGGGCTAGTCCATCCCTATCGCAATGATGCAGGTCAGCGCCGCTTTGCCAGAACGGACATCCGGCGGCTGTCATTCATCCTCATCGCCCAACAACTCGGCTTTCCCCTATCCGACATTCGCGATCAGCTTGCCCCCCTGCCACAATCGCGCGGCCCCAATAAATCCGATTGGGCGCGCATGTCGCGCCGATTTGGCCGGGTCTTGGATGAGAGGATCGCGCAAATGCAACGCCTGCGCGATCGGCTTGATGGCTGTATCGGCTGCGGGTGCCTGTCGCTGGAAACCTGCGCCTTGTACAATGCCGAAGATCGCGCCGCCAAACGCGGCACCGGGCCGCGCTTTGTGATCGACGACACTGTGGACGACTAGGTCAAACCGGTCCACACTGTGTCCATGACACGTGAATTGGTAAATGAAATTTGTCAGGGGCTTGCCGGGGCAACGTGGTCCGACCCTTGGGGCGGTGGCCATGATGCTTGGAAGGTCGGCGACAAGATGTTCGCCTGCATCGGCGCGATCCAAGATGGCGTATCGGTGAAGACACCATCCATCGAAGATGCCCAACTTTTGATCGACATGGGGCGCGGCGTCAAAGCCCCCTATTTTCACCGCTCTTGGGTGCGGGTGGATTGGACGGCTGTTTCCAACGATGAATTGCGAGACCGGATCGAAACATCCTACAGACTGGTGTTTTCGGGCCTGACCAAAAAGCTGCAACGCGAGATTTCCGGCAGATGAGGCCTCTGTATTTGCACGGATTGCCCGGCTCTGGGGCCGAGCTGTCGCTGGCTGTGCAAGAGATTGAGGTTTTGGATCGAAACGCACCAAGTTTTGCGCAATTGGCGCTGTCTCTTCCAAATGGGCCTTTGCATTTGATCGGGTTTTCCCTTGGGGCCGCTTGTGCATTGCGACTGGCTGCGTTGGCCCCCGAAAAGATTGCCAAGCTGACCCTGATCTCCGCCGCCGCCCCCTTGGAACTTGGCGATTTCCTGCCCGATATGGCCGGGGCACACGTGTTTCGCGCCGCCCGCTCTCATGCGCAGCTCAGCGCGTTAACCGCCGTTCAATCCACATTAGCACGGGTTTCACCGGGTATGATGGCGCGCATGTTGGCTCGGGGCACAGGCCTAGATGAAACACAGTTGATCACCAGCGCCGGAGTAAAGCGCGCATTGGCCGAAGGGTTGACCACACACAAACAAATCTACTTGCGAGAACTATCTGCTTATGTGCAACCTTGGGCGCATCATTTACCATTGGTCCACTGCCCGGTCACGTTGATCCATGGGGCCAAGGACCGCTGGGCCCCGCTTGCAATGGCCAAAGCGTTGCATCGCGCCCTACCCCAATCATCGCTGACAATCGAAGCGGAGTGCGGGCACTACGGATGCCTCAAACGTAGCCTAGAAAGGCTTTGACCAAAGCTCGCGTCTGAACCCAAATTTCATCGATGAAATTTGCAAATTCCGTGCACGGAATTTAACCGCGCCCAGTTTAATTGGCGCGCTCCAACGCCCTATAGGCGGCGACATTGCGGTTGTGTTCATCCAAGGTCACCGCAAAGTTGTGACCGTCGCGCGGGTCCAAGGTCTTGGCGACAAAGAAGATGAAATCCGATTGCTCCGGGTTCAACGCAGCTTCGATACTCGCGCGACCGGGGTTGGCAATCGGTGTCGGCGGCAAGGCCGGAATCACATAGGTGTTATAGGCCGTCGCCTTGCGCAGCTCGGACTGGCGCAAACCGCGTCCCAACGTGCCTTCACCTTTGGTAATGCCATAGATCACCGTCGGGTCGGTTTGCAGGCGCATACCCTTTTCGAGACGGTTCACAAAAACACTGGCCACAAGACCACGTTCGCCATCGCCACCAGTTTCTTTCTCAACGATGGACGCCATAACCAAGGCCTCTTCCGGCGTTTTATAGGGTAAACCACTTGCGCGACCTTCCCACGCCAGAGAAAGAATAAGCTCTTGCGCGTCCACCATGCGGGAAATCACGCTATCGCGGCTATCACCGGGACTGAACTCATAGCTATCGGGGGCCAATGTCCCTTCGTCAGGTTGGTCAACCGAGCCTTCCAAAAGGTCAATGCCGTTCAGCGCGTTGACGATTTGCCAGCTGGTCACGCCTTCGGCCAAAGCAATCCGGTACCGAGTGTCCGCCTTTTCCAGAACCGCCGTATAGGCAGCTGGGTCGTCATCCTCAGCGGGGTTAAACGCCGCCATCTCTTCGTAGCGGCCTGTTGCCGGGTTGATCTCACGGACCTGAACCGAGGCCCGTGTCACACCAATACGATAGACAACTTCGGTGCCACAGGTCGACGCGCCGCCACGGGTCACAACATCGGTGATATCCGCCATCGACGCACCGGGTTTGACCAGATAGCTACCGGCTTTGAGTGCTTGGGTTTTCTTGGTGTAATCTGCCCCAAGGCGAAAGATGGAGGAGTTGGAAATGGCCCCTCGCTCTTCGAGGGTCTGAGACAGTTTGCGCATGGAGGTGCCACGCGGCACCTCAACACAAATCGCCTGAGCAAGCGGACCTTGCGCACTATATTGATTTTGTCCCCACAGCAGAACGCCGGCAAGGACAAAGACCACGACAACCAAAAAGGTCATCGCATTAGACGCGAGGCTCCGCCACATCAGAGGTTACTCCACCTTACCGAAAATCACCGAGGCATTGGTGCCACCAAAGCCAAAGCTGTTGGACAAGGCATAGGTGATCTCCCGCTCATGCTTGGCCTTGGCGGCCAAATTCAGAGGGGTTTCAACCGCTGGATTGTCGAGGTTCAAGGTCGGCGGGGCGACTTGATCGCGGATCGCCAGGATCGAGAAGATCGCCTCAATCGCACCCGCAGCCCCCAAAAGGTGCCCGGTGGCGGATTTGGTCGAGGACATCGTCGCCTTGCCGGCCGCATCCCCCATCAAACGCTCAACAGCGCCCAACTCAATGGTATCGGCCATGGTCGATGTGCCATGGGCGTTGATGTAGTCAATGGAAGACGCGTCCAGACCGGCGTCCTTCAAAGCAGCCCGCATCGAGCGCTCACCACCTTCACCATCCTCGGATGGCGCTGTGATGTGATAGGCATCGCCGGACAGGCCGTAACCGCAGACCTCTGCGTAAATCTTGGCACCGCGCGCCTTGGCGTGTTCATATTCTTCGAGAATAACAACACCGGCCCCCTCGCCCATGACAAACCCGTCGCGGTCTGCATCATAGGGGCGGCTTGCGGCCTTAGGATCCTCAGCGCGTTTGGTGCTCAGCGCCTTGCAAGCGTTGAACCCGGCAATACCGATTTCGCCAATCGCGGCCTCGGCCCCACCGGCAACCATAACATCCGCGTCACCATATTTGATCAAACGCGCCGCATCGCCAATGGCATGGGCCCCGGTAGAACAGGCGGTGACAACCGCATGGTTTGGCCCTTTAAAGCCGAACTTGATCGAAACATTACCCGAAATCAGGTTGATCAAAGCACCGGGAATAAAGAACGGCGATACGCGGCGCGGGCCACGTTCCTTGATCAAAATCGCCGTATCCGCGATCGAATTCAAACCACCAATACCCGAGCCGATCATGACACCGGTACGCTCACGCGCTTCGTCGGTCTCAGGCTCCCAACCGGAATCCTTGACCGCCTGAATGGCCGCAGCAACACCAAACAAGATGAACTCATCCACCTTGCGCTGCTCTTTTTTATCAAGCCAATCCGACGGATTAAACGTGCCATCACTGCCATCGCCATAAGGCACTTCACAGGCGTAATTGGTGGCAAGGTGGTTGGCATCAAACTTGGTGATTGTGCCGGCCCCAGATTGCCCATCCAACAGACGTGACCATGTTTCTTCGACCCCACATGCCAGCGGAGTGACCAGTCCTAGCCCTGTTACTACTACTCGACGTGCCATGCGAACGTCCTTTCCTCAATCTCTCTTGCCCCGCTCTTACCCTGTCTGCCCGCATAGGGGCAAGGGTTCGCAAACTATCATAGCGGAGCATTGCCTTCCCCACATAGGGACCGTTCTTCATCTTGCTATACAAACTCCGGGGAGTCTCGACCCCAGCTCGAGACGGGGCAGCGCCCCAACTGCGCATGCCTCACCCACACCGCTCAGACGGGACCGCCCAAATTCCATGCATGGAATTTGCCTCTCGCCTCACGCCCACTGCGCGCCCAAATCGTCACGTGTTCGATCAACCCAATGATCCTGCAACCAGCCACAGGGCTTGGCATATCGAATGAGCGAGCCGGTGTAGCCCTCGATCGCTTGCGGCATTTTGGGGCGGCCATGAAAACACACCACTTTGGTGGCCTCTGGCAACGTCGCGGCGCGCAAGTAATTCATCGGAAACGGGTTGCAGTCATACTTGAACGACACCACCCAATCACCCGGAATATAAGTGAAAACACCGTTATCCATCGCCTTGTGCGAGGTATATCGTTGCTCCGATCCACGCGCCTTTTCCACCTCTTCATAGGGGTTGGCGGCAAGATCGTTATACAAGAACGGATGCGCCGCTGGATCAAATCGAAACACCGATCCGTGCCCGGTTGGGCGGCCCTTGCGTGCCTCTACCCAATCGTGGCGCATGGCGATTGTCCCCGGTGCGAGGTCGTGGATCTCGTCCAGTGACCCGGTGATCACCACGTCCAAATCAAACCCCAACACCGGCCCTTTGAGATCAGGGACCAAACCGGGCTTGAACAAAGACGTCTTGCGCATTGCACCTTGACGGTTCGCCACCGCAAGCGCTCTGTTCATCGGCTCCAAGTAGGGTTCCACCGGCAGCGGGATCACCTCAATATCAGGGTGCAACCCATCGGTTTCTTCGGTCATGCAAATAAACCGTACCGGGCGAGACATGTTCCGACGCACACCAGAATAGAGCCGGTTCACATATTCAGGCCCAAACAGAGTGCCCCATTTGATGCACATGATATTGACTGGATCGCTCATTTCATTTCCCGGCGCTTGTTCGTGTCTTCGCCATAACAACAGGTGGGACAATTTGCCAGAACCCCTTGCCCCGGGGCGCTCAAATCGCTACCTCACCACCAACATCAACCCGAGTGTCGGAGGTTTTTTGGAGATTGTATCCATCCTCCGGGTCGCAGATTACTAATCTGGCGACCCGAGCAAGCCTTACCAACCGCCCATCCGGCGGTGGGTTTACGCATGCCTTTACGGGACTAAGACATTGACTAACTTTACTCTTTCTGACCTTGGATGGTCGGATCACTTTGCACGCCAAGTCACAGAAGACACGGGCGAGCTTACCCCTGCCCGCATCTATGAGGTGCAGCGCGACTTGCTTTTGGTGCTTACCGAAGACGGCACAAAATCGCTGATCCCAATCGAGTCTGCCGGCGAATATGCCGTCGGTGATTGGCTGCTATGCGATGGTGTCAAAGCCCTGCACCGCCTTGATCCGATTTCGAATCTCACGCGCAAGGCCGCCGGTCACGTCAATTACCAACAGCGCATCGCCGCCAACATCGACACCATCGCCATCGTCACCAGCTGCAACGCGGACTTCAATGTGCCACGGCTGGAACGGTATTTGGCCATGGTCACAAGCGCCGGGGCCATGCCCTTGGTTTTGTTGACAAAGGCCGACCGCGTTGACGATCCTCGCGATTTTCAACGTCAAGCCGAGCGTATTTCGCCACTGGTCACGGCCATAGCCTTGAACGCCAAAGACCCCGACGACATCGCGCAACTGATCCCGTGGTGCAAAAACGGACAAACCTTGGCGCTTATCGGCTCTTCGGGTGTGGGGAAAACCACCCTGCGCAATTCGTTGACCGGCGAAAATGCGGAAACGCAGGACATCCGCGAGGATGATGCCCGTGGTCGTCACACCACCACGCATCGCTCACTTGTGCCAACACCTTATGGTGGCTGGTTGATCGACACGCCCGGCATGCGCGAATTGCAATTGGCCGGCATGGAAGACGGCATCAGCGCGGTTTTTGAGGATATCGAAATTCTCGCGACCGAATGCAAATTCAACGATTGCGCCCATGAGGGTGAGCCGGGCTGTGCGGTTCAAAAGGCGATCTCTAAAGGCGAGCTTGACGAAGACCGGCTCAACCGATGGCGCAAACTGCTTCGTGAAGACGAGTACAATACCGAAAGCATTGCCCGCCAACGCGCCCGCAACAAATCCTTTTCTAAAATGGTGAAGAAAACCATGGACGGATCGAAAAAGCGCAAAGGGCGATAGCCGCCAAGGCGTTGTTTAAAAAACCAAAGGCCGCCGGGATATCCCAGCGGCCTTTTCAATTTCTGAACCCAAAACCGAAGCGGTTTTAGGCAATCGGCATACGCTGTTCGACGATCTCAGCCCACCAGCTACAGCCAGCAGGGATGGCATTGTCGTCAAAATTATACTCTGGGTGGTGCACGGCGGCGGTGTCACCATTGCCAACCAGAATATAGGCACCGGGGCGCTCTTCGAGCATAAAGGCAAAGTCTTCTCCGCCCATCACCAGAGGCGCTTCTTCGCAGGTACCAGAGACCGAACGCGCCACTTCGGCGGCAAATTCGGTTTGAACCTCGTGATTGACCATGACCGGATAGCCCCGGTTATAGGCTACATCGACGGTGCCGCCAAAAGTGGTCGCAATCCCCTGACAAATCTCGTTAATGCGCTTTTCAGCAAGGTCACGCATGTCTTTGGACATGGTGCGCACGGTGCCTTTGATCTGGACCGATTGCGGAATCACATTGAAGGCTTTGGACGAGGTTTCAAACGAGGTGACCGACACCACAACCTGGTCCACCGGATCGGCATTGCGCGATGCGATGGTTTGCAGCGCCAAGACCGCTTGGGCCGACATCACCGTGCTGTCGATGGTCTCATTTGGCTTGGCCGCATGGCCACCTTTGCCCTCGAACGTAATATCATAGGTGTCGGTGGCCGCGAAAAACGCACCGGGACGAATAGCAAAGGACCCAACCGGGCGACCCGGCCAGTTGTGCATGCCATAGACCTCTTGGATGTCCCAACGGTCCATCATGCCATCATCGCACATTTCTTTGCCGCCGCCGCCGCCCTCTTCGGCGGGCTGAAAGATCACCACAACAGTGCCGTCAAAATTGCGCGTCTCGGAAAGGTACTTCGCCGCGCCAAGCAGCATCGCCGTGTGGCCATCGTGGCCACAGGCATGCATCGCGCCCGGCGTTTTGGAGGCATAGTCCAAACCGGTCGCCTCAAGAATAGGCAGCGCATCCATATCGGCGCGCAGGCCAATCACTTTGCCCGAGCCGGATTCCCGCCCTTTGATCACACCCACCACGCCGGTGCGCCCGATGCCTGTCACGATCTCATCACAGCCAAACTCCTTGAGCTTGTCCGCCACCAGCGCCGAGGTGCGATGCGTGTCAAACAATATCTCTGGGTTCTCGTGGATGTCACGACGCCACAGGGTGATTTCATCCTGCAACTCGGCAAAACGGTTCTTAACGGGCATGAAGGGCTCCATGATTGGATGAGCGATTAAGGCGAGGTTTGGGGCCCATGGACCCTCTGGCCATATAGGCCGATAACAATACCCTGCCAGCCCTTTCTTAACAAAGCAAGTGGTCAGGGTATCAGACCAGTCCAGCCAATTTGTACATTTCGGAGCGGGTTTTGTACAAATTGCTAAGTGAGCCGTGCCAGTAACCGCTCCATAAACCGCTGCCCTTCTTCGAATTGCGCAGTGGTGATGAACTCATTGGGTTGATGCGCAACGTCAATATTTCCCGGCCCGCACACCACAACTTTGTAGCCAGCATTCTGAAAATGGCTGGCCTCGGTTCCATAGCTGACAAACCCGTCGGAATTGTCACCCGTGAGCTGACGCACCAATTGTTCGGCGGTGTTCTCGGCCTCTGGCGCAAAGGGCGGCAGGTCAAACATTTCCGTCGCCACAATCGCCGTTTCCGGCCGCACCGCCTGCATGGTTGCCTCTAGTTTGGCCCGCGCCTCTTCGAACTCTGCGCGCCATTGATCAAGGCTCTCGCCCGGCACAACCCGGAACCCAACCGCAAAGCGGCAATCCTTGGCAGTGATGTTATGGGCGGTGCCGCCGGAGATCATTCCGACATGAACATTGGTATAAGGCGGGTCAAAAAACGCGGCCATACCTTGGGGCGTGGCGGCGGCTTGGGCATCGTTGACCTGATTGCACCATTCGATCAGTTTCGCGCCATACATGATGGCGCTGACCCCGGTTTGCAGGATTGAACTATGGACCTCAAACCCTTGCATTTGCACATCAAAACTAACAAATCCCTTGTGGCCCAGCACCGCGCGCAGCTCGGTTGGTTCGCCAACAATCACATCACTGGCCTTGGGCAAAATCTGCATCGCCTTGGCCAACCCTTCGGCCCCGGTACAACCGACCTCCTCATCAAAGCTTAGGGCGATTTGCAACGGACGGGTCACCCCCATGCGCTGTGCCTCAACCATGGCCCAAATCGCCAGTGCGTCAAACCCTTTCATGTCCGTAGAGCCACGCCCATAAAGACGCCCGTCCCTCTCAACCAAAGTGAACGGGTCCGTAACCCAATCTTGCCCCTCAACCGGGACAACGTCGGTATGGCCGGATAACACAACGCCCCCCGCGATCTCAGGGCCGACATGGGCAAACAACGCCGCCTTGTCGCGATCTTCATTCCAGTGGCGATGACAAAGGATGCCGTGGCCTTGCAGATAGGTTTCGACCCAATCAATCAAGTCGAGGTTGCTATCGCTGCTAACGGTCGGAAAGGCGACAAGCCGTTCCAGAATGGCGCGTGGACTAAGTGTTTGGGCCATGGGCATCCCTTTTTGCCTGAATTGCGGCCACCTTACGCCTTTGCCCAGCCGTGTCACGGGGCAGACCGGGTTAAGGCAATCTAAAATCCGCAACCACCGGATAATGATCGGAGGGCCAGCCGCCGCCATATTGTTGACGGACAATCCAAGGCCCGCCAATCTGTTCGATCTGGGGCGTTGCTCCAATGCGATCAATCGCACCAAAAAGGCCAAGACCAGCATTGAAATGAAAGGTCGACCCAACCGTTTCAAGGATTTTCAAACCCGCCTTGCGCAGGGTTTGAACCGTGCGGCCATCATCAAGCGCATTGGTGTCCCCCACCACAAAGATCGGGTCGCCGCGCTCAAGGATCGGAGCGATTTTGTCAGTTAGCATGTGGGCCGCTTGTTGGCGTCTATCTGGATCGCTGTAATGGAAGTGGACGTTGTAGACGTGAAACACCTTGCCCAACCGGTCGCGAAATGTTGCCCAAGAACAGTAGTATATCCAAAACTCCTTGAGCTGCTGTTCACGGGCGACGTCGTCTGGGTCATCAAAATAGAACCATCCTTGATCCAAGACCGAGACGTGATCTTTGCGATAAAAGATCGGTTGCCGCGTTGGGAAAACCCTCCAATCGCCGCTGCCGGCGATGGCGTATTCTGGATTTCGGGCCAAAAGCGCATCGCGAGCAAGGTTTCGCGAGCGATCCGAGCCATCGGCAATGCTCACCATTTCTTGAAAGGCGATGATATCCGCATCCAAGGCCTTGAGCGTTGCATCCAAGGCCCCTTTGCGCCGGTCCCAGTCCGCCAGTGACCATGGCCCAGTTGCGCGATCAAGCCGGATGAAATGCACATTATACGAGGCAATGCGCAGGGCCGCGTCTGATTTGGGCGGTGGAACAGGCTCTGGGGTGTGGGCCGCACAGCCCACGAGCACACAGGAAAATGCCAGACAGGCGAAGACGTGTCTGACTTTCCTAAAACATGTCATCTAAATACCTTTGGCTGCCGTGGACGTCCGGCAGCCAAATATTCAATACCCGCTATCTGAAATCAAGACTTTGTGGCCTGGGCTGACCTCTTTGTACTCAGAGGGACCCGGTACATAGCCAACGGGATGAATCGGCGACGGGATCGGCTTGAAATTGAGGTCTTTTTCAGACTTGCGTTTGCGCGGGTCCGCGATTGGAACCGCACTCATCAGAGCTTTGGTATAGGGGTGTTGTGGGTCTTCGAACACCGCGCGGCGCGGCCCTAGTTCAACGATCCGACCCAGATACATGACGCCAACGTGGTGGCTCACCCGTTCGACAACCGCCATGTCATGGCTGATGAAGAGATAGCCAAGGCCCAACTCCTGCTGGAGCTCCATCATCAGATTGATGACCTGCGCCTGAACCGAAACGTCGAGCGCCGACACTGCTTCGTCGGCGACGATCAGTTTGGGGTTCAGGGCAAGGGCACGCGCGATGGCGATCCGCTGGCGTTGACCTCCAGAAAGTTCGTGCGGATAGCGACGCATAAAGCTGCGCGGCAGCTCGACGCGGTCAAATAGATTGGCAACACGATCATGCAATTCGCTTTTGTCATAAGAACCATAGTTCAAAAGCGGCTCTGTGATTTGATCCATCAACACCATTTGCGGATTGAGCGAGGCAAAGGGATCTTGGAAGATCATCTGCATGTCCTGCCGGACGGCGTGCAACCCTTTGGCGTCCAAGGACATCACATCACAGCAATCAAACTCAACATGACCCGATTGCGGCTCAACCAGACGCAGGATCGAGCGACCGGCGGTTGATTTCCCACAGCCAGATTCACCCACAAGACTTAGAGTTTGGCCCTTGTTGATGGTGAAGGACAGGTCTTCGACCGCGTGGACGTTGGCAACGGTGCGCCGGAAAAATCCGCCTTTGACCGGAAAGCGCGTGGTCAGGTTTTTGACCGTCAGGATCACCTCATCGCTGCCTTTGATCGGCACGGGATTGTGATCCTCTTGGCCGACAAGACGCATGGGTTCAGGAAGGTCTTTGCCGGTCATTTCGCCAAGTTTGGGAACCGCCGCCAAGAGCGCTTGGGTATAGGGGTGTTTTGGGTCCTCGAAGATTTCTTCGACGGTGCCCTCTTCGACCTTGTTGCCGCGGAACATAACGACCACACGGTCGGCCATTTGCGCCACAACCGCCATGTCATGGGTGATAAACATCACCGCCGTGCCGGTTTCGCGCTTGAGGCGGTCCATCAGCGCCAAGATTTCCGCCTGAATAGTCACGTCCAAGGCGGTGGTCGGCTCATCCGCGATCAACAGGCGCGGTTTGCAGGCCATGGCCATCGCAATCACCACGCGCTGGCGCATTCCGCCCGACAATTCATGGGGGTATTGGCTCAGCCGACGCTCGGGCTCTGGGATGCGGACTTCGCGCAAAAGTTCAAGCGCGCGTTCGGCGGCTTGGGCCTTGGTCATGCCGCGATGCACGCGCAGCCCTTCGGTCAATTGACGGCCAACGGTGAACACCGGGTTCAGCGCGGTCATCGGTTCTTGAAAGATCATCCCGATCTCGTCGCCGCGAATCCCCCGCATTTTGTCTTGGTCGACCTCAGTCAGGTCGATAACGCCACCCTCGCGACGATCAAAAAGCAGGCGACCGCCTGAAATTTCACCACCACCGTATTCGACCAATCGCATCAATGACAGCGAGGAAACCGATTTTCCGGACCCCGATTCGCCAACAACACAGACGGTTTCGCCGGACCCAACTTCGAAAGAAACGTCCTCGACCCCAAGGACAGGTCCGTCCTTAGTTTGAAACTCAACCCGCAGTTTTTCTATGCGGGCGATAGGACCTGTGTTGGTGGCCGCGGGGGCTGCATCAAGCATGGTTAGCGCTCCAAATTCATTTGGGGGCCAAGGCTAGTGCCTGTGTCGACAAAGTGTAAACCCCTGCAAATTTATTTCCGCACCTGCCGATACGTTTCCTCAATGCAGCCCTTGCAATTTGTCAGACTTCTGTTTTCGATGTTGATCAGTGTGGGTTCGGTTTATGCGTGTTTTTTGGGCAATCGCTTGCGGTTGCTTTCGGAGGGTGCCAAGCTCGAACTCATTAATCAAAGTGGACAGGGTCATCAAAGAACCCTGCTCAAACAACATGGAGAGTGATATGAAACTCAAGTCTTTGATGCTTGGGGCTGCGGCGTCTTTCGCGCTGGCCCCTGCTGCATTCGCGGAACGCGGTGGCGATGGCGAAGTCAAAATCATATATTGGCAGGCCCCGTCGATCCTGAACCCCTTCCTGTCGGGCGGGACCAAGGACGTGGAATCGGCGTCGATGATCATCGAGCCTCTGGCGCGCTATAACGAAAAAGGCGAACTGGTTCCTTGGTTGGTCACAGAAGTGCCCACCGTGGCCAATGGCGGCGTGAGCGAAGACCTGACCTCGATCACTTGGAACATCACCCCCGGTCTGACATGGTCTGATGGCTCGCCCTTCACCTCTGCGGATGTCGCGTTCACCTACGAGTATTGCACAGACCCAGAAGGCGGATGCGCCCAGCTGACCAAATTCGAAGGCGTGAAATCGGTGGAAACACCCGATGACACCACCGTGATTGTGACATTCGAAGGTCCGACACCAAACCCATATGGCCCGTTTGTTGGTGGCGAAAGCCCGATCCTGCAAAAGGCCCAGTTCAGCGCGTGCATGGGCGCCGCAGCATCGACCTGTACCGAGCAGAACTTTAACCCAATCGGCACCGGCCCCTTTGTGGTTGATGAGTTCAAACCAAATGACGTGATCGTCATGTCCGCCAACCAGAACTATCGCGTGGCTGACAAGCCTGCCTTTGCCAAAGTGACCTTCAAAGGGGGCGGCTCGGCAGCAGCATCCGGGACGGCCGTTATGGAAACCGGCGAATTTGACTATGCTTGGAACCTCCAGCTGGCACCCGATGTGATCGCCAAAATGGAAGCCGGCGGCAAAGGCACACCGGTTGCGGGCTTTGGTCCTCTGCTTGAGCGTATCATGCTCAACAACACCAACCCATCCGCCGACCTTGGCCCTGATGAGCGCTCGGTTATCCGCCCACACCCATTCCTGAGCGATCCTGCGGTTTACAAAGCCATGTCCATGGCCATCGACCGCCCGCTGTTGGTTGAAGTTGGTTACGGCCAGGCCGGTCGTGTCTCTTGCTCTTGGGTTCCGGCCCCAGAAGCCTTTGCAATCGACGTCGAAGGCTGTGACGTTCAAGACATCGCAGGCGCCAACAAAATGCTTGATGATGCGGGCATCGTTGACACCGACGGAGACGGCATCCGCGAAAAAGACGGTGTACCGCTGAGCGTGCTGTACCAAACCTCGACCAACGCCGTGCGTCAGGATTTCCAAGCTCTGATCAAAGAGTGGTGGGGCGAAATCGGCATGGAAGTTGAGCTGCGCAATGTCGACGCGTCAGTCTTCTTTGGCGGTGACGCGGGTTCGCCTGATACGTTCCAGAAGTTCTATGCAGACGTCGAAATGTACGCCAACACCTTTAACGGCACCGATCCTCAGGCCTATCTGGGCAACGGTCTGTGCGACAAGGCTCCGCGTCCAGATAGCCAGTGGCAGGGTGAGAACATCTCACGCTTCTGCTCGGAAGAGTTTGACGCCCTGCACGCAGAGCTGTCGGCTACCGCCGATATGTCCGAGCGCTCGCGCATTGGTAAGGCGCTGAGCCAGATGGCGTTTGACGAAGGCATGATGATCCCGCTGGTTCACCGTGGCCGTTTGTCCGCACATGCCAACTCTTTGGGCGGTGTGATCCTGAACGTTTGGGACAGTGAGCTTTGGAACGTTGCCGATTGGCACCGTATCAAGTAATGCGAATTTGGGTGCCGCGGGAGACTGCGGCACCCGTTTTCGTTTTCAAGTGATGGGCAGGCGCTCCCTGCCCTTCTCCGAAGGACCCAAATCCCCATGAAACTAATGATCCGAGGCGCCGCATGCTGACATATGCCATCAGGCGGTTGATCCTTTCTATTCCGACGCTTCTGTTCATCAGTTTCGTCATCTTCATGCTGCTACAGCTTGCTCCGGGCGACCCAATGGCCCAAGTGCCGCTCACTGTTCCGCCAGAAGTCAAACAGAAGATGCGCGAAGCGCTTGGCGTGGGGGAACCCCCGCTTGTTCAATACTGGAAATGGCTTGTGCAGGTCTTCTGGATTGAACCACAAGTGGCGATTGACGCCATGTTCGGTACCAATTGGTCCGAAGGCAAACAACGTGTGATCAGCTGGCAGACCCGCTCGCCGGTGATGGACATCGTTGTTCAACGTCTCCCACAAACCCTTTGGGTTGTTGGCGTGGCTTATGTTGTTGCGATCCTGATTGCCCTGCCGATTGGCATCTATTCCGCCTATCGCCAGTATTCGGTGTTTGATCAGGCCGGGACCTTTGTGACGATGATCGGCTTTTCGATCCCACCGTTCTTTACCGGCCCGCTTTTGATCGTGATCTTTTCGGTTCAGCTTGGCTGGTTCCCGTCGATCTATGACACCACCCATGTCGTCAATGATTGGGCGTCGTTCAAAGAGCAGCTGGCACAGATGATCATGCCAGTTATGGTTCTCGCCCTCCAGATCACCGCGATGCTGAGCCGCTATATGCGCGCCTCGATGCTCGACAATCTTGGGCAGGACTATGTGCGCACCGCCCGCGCCAAAGGGTTGAGCGAAAGCGTTGTGGTTTTGGTCCACGTTCTACGCAATTCGATGATCCCGGTTGTGACGGTGATTGCCCTTGGCATTCCGTCGATCTTTGGTGGCGCGATCATCACCGAAAACGTGTTCAAGGTGAACGGGATTGGCCAGCTGTTGCTCACCTGGCTCTTTGCCAATGACCTCCCCGGTGTGATGACCCTGACCTTTATCTTTGCCGTGCTCATCGTGCTCTTCAACTTGATTGCAGACATCCTCTACGGCCTGCTCGACCCGAGGATCCGCTATGACTGAGACCATTACCCCTATCGAGGCCCTGAAAGACAAAGGCCCGGACAAGCCGCCACGCTCGCGTTGGAAAGATGTTTGGGACCAGTTCACCAAACACAAAGGCGCGATGTTTGGCCTTGGCTTTTTGTTGTTCATCACACTGGCGGTGCTGATTGGTCCGTTTATTTGGGACGCCGATCCGCAAAAGATCGACATCCGCAACAAGAACATGCGCCCGATCTATACGGCGATTTGGGACGGCGACGCCAAAGTTGGTTGGAACAAACCGTTGGGATCCGATCAATTGGGCCGCGATCAGCTGGCGCAAATCCTTTCTGGTGGTCGGGCGTCTATGGCGGTTGGCTGGGCGGCGATGGTTCTGTCGCTGCTGATTGGCACCGCGATTGGCGTGGCTGCGGGCTTTTACAAAAAGCTTGATGGCCTGCTGATGCGGACAACCGATCTGTTCTTGGCGCTTCCGGTTTTACCACTGTTGTTGCTGGCGGTGACCTTGTTCCGACAACCGCTTACGTCAACCTTTGGGCCGGAAGGCGGGATGTTTATCCTGATCGTGTCGATTATCGCCCTGACCTCTTGGATGCCGACCGCGCGGATTGTGCGTGGCGATGTTCTGGCGATCAAAGAACGAGAATTCGTTCTGGCGGCGCGCTCGATCGGGACCCTACCCGGCAAGAT
>NZ_JBZXVN010000024.1:0-7069 GCF_058892305.1 Pelagimonas sp. | reverse complement strand
GTCGGAAAACGTTTGGGCGGTAAGTCCTAAATCACATCAAGCTGCGCAGCTCGGCCACGATTTTGTCGGCGGCGGGCTGTGCAAAGGGCACCAAAAGCGGCACTAAACCTGTTCTGACCTGTGCCAAAGGATCCTTCCCCTCAAGGATCAGTTCAGCAAACCGCGTTTCTAAGTCAGCCTGATTATCGGCTGTGTAAAAGCCCGCAGCGAGGGTTTGACCAAAGCTGTTTAGTGGGGCGGCATCCACGCGTTCCAACCGGATCAGAGGTGCCTCAGTTGGCAAATATTCCGCGAGGAATGACCCGCTGTCGGTGACCATGGCGTCGGACGAGCGGAAGGTGTCAAAATAGGGGGTATCTTCGAAGAGCGCCGCATTGGGCAGGGCCTGCCATGCGGTGCGATAGGCCTGCCACTCCTGTGCGTTCATCACATGGCTGCGGCTTAGGCCCAATGCCATGTTGGGATGAGGGCGCAGGAGAAAGTCGATCTCTGGGTGGGCTTGCGCGATCTGCAACATGGCCGGGCCGGACCAAGCAAACGTTCCAAGCTGGAGCGACCCTGGCTCTAACGCGTGATGGGGGGCGAAGATGACCCGTTTGCGTTGCGCCTCACCTAGGTTGGGCCATGACAGACACTGATCACGGGGAAGGGCAGGGCGCAGATAGGCGTCAAACTTGGGGTGTCCCGTGACACACATCTTTGGGGGGCGAGGGCCCGCGCTGTGGTTGATGGCATCGACATGGGCTTGTGTGGGCAAGAAGTAGCGCCACAAAAACGGGTGGAAGTCTGGTAATCCAAATTGCATCTGATCGTTTTTGATGACGGCCATGCCGTAGTGGACATAGGCGGTGCGTACGCGACCGGCCAAACGCCGAGGAAGATCCTGCATGCCCCAGGGTTGCTGAACAAAGACAATATCGCAATTGATCGCGTCGGGGGGGATTTGGCGATCCGTTGGCGAGTGGTACAAGTCGCCCCAAATAGACCCGATTTCGGCGAAAAATGCCCGTATTTGGCGATACTCTTCCTGTCGTGCGCTGCGAGGCAGTCGGAGATGGACGTCGGACAGCGTCGGATAAAAACCAACGTCAAACGCCGGATCGGATTGGAGGTGTTCCAAGAGCGACCCCAACCCCCATTTTGCGGGTTCGCAGACGACAAACCCAATGCGCAGGCGTGTCTTCCCTTTCAGGGAAGGGGGGGAGGCCGGCGGAATATGGGGGCGAAACCGATCTGCCAACCGCCAGCGATATCGGCGAAGTAAGGCTCTAACCCGGCTAACAGTGACTGTGTCACCCCAAGATGGGACTGGCATGGCGGGGGGGTGGGGCACGTTTGCTCTCGGACTTGGTTCCCCCGCTCTATAGCAAAGCTCTGCTGCAATGCCTACGGATGGGTTGCATATGGTTGTTTTCGCGGTGCATCTACGGGACACTCTTTTGTGTGATGCGCGACAGTCAGGACTTGTGATGCCCTCTGATAAACAGCCCGCCAGCGGCCCTGCGGTGATTGGCTATACAACTGGCGTATATGATATGTTTCATATCGGCCATCTGAACCTGTTGCTGCGTGCCCGAGAGCAATGTGACCATCTGATTGTTGGTGTCACGACCGATGCCCTTGCTCAGGCGCGCAAAGGGCAGGCTCCTGTTATCCCTCAGGCCGATCGTATGGCTATTGTTGGGGCATTGGCGTGCGTTGATACGGTGGTCGAACAGCAGGACATGGACAAATATGCGGCCTGGCAGAAGCTGGGCTTTCACCGCATGTTCGTGGGGGACGATTGGAAAGGTCACCCCAAATGGGTCGCTCTGGAAGACGCGCTTGCCCCGCATGGCGTTGAGATCGTCTATTTCCCCTATACCGCTCATGTCTCGACCACGCGGCTGCGCAACTCGGTAGACCCCGATACCGGAACCTAGAGTTTAGGCTCTGTTTCGCTGCAAAACGCGGATTTACTTGTTCAGAAGGTCACGGTGATATTGCCGAAGCAGCAAAAGCCCGGCGAGCAATGGCGCGATGATCCAAATCCCGAGGTAAAGCCAAGATATATACGTCGGATGGTAGAGGGGGTAAAACCCATCTCGCATGATGCCGGTGATGTGTAGAATTGGATTGTACCACAAGACGTCTTGCCCAACGCGGGGCAGATCTTCGT
Source organism: Pelagimonas sp. (assembly GCF_058892305.1). Classification (NCBI taxonomy): domain Bacteria; kingdom Pseudomonadati; phylum Pseudomonadota; class Alphaproteobacteria; order Rhodobacterales; family Roseobacteraceae; genus Pelagimonas; species Pelagimonas sp. Next base: position 4,911 of record NZ_JBZXVN010000024.1, on the reverse strand, counting down.
AGATAAAGATCACCCCTGAGATCAGGAACATGGGGCGTGTGCTGATGGCCCACACCTGTTCCCAGACGGGAATACGCTGAAACAGGTAGCAATTAAGCATGCCAACCGAGAGCCCCATCAGGGCCGCGAGGGTCATCGCCAAGAAGATATCGACGAAATCCAGAACGGTTCGAATTTCTTCAAAGTGGATGATGCCCGTCAGGATGATGGCGGTGACCAAGGTGGTGACCAAAATGTTGAGAAAGAACCGCGCAAGCACAGCATCGAGCCACGTCACCCGAGGATAAAACAGCAAGGCGCGGGAGAATTTCATCGCCCGGCCGACTTGATTGGCAGTGATCAAAAACATCTGCAACACCAAAAAACCGGTGGCCTTGAACAAAAAGAAACTGGTGCCAAGGGTCGGCGTTTTGGCGACCAGAGACCAGGCAAACCCCAAAATGATAATCATGCCGACGGGTTCAAGCAGCGCCCAAATATACCCGCCGGGTGTGCGACCATATCGGGTCGACATTTCACGCAGGATTAGAGCCGATATGGAGCGCGCGGCTTCGCCAAATAGGCTGCGCTTGGCGATAGGTGTCGGGAAGGGGCGCGTGGGATGCCCATCGGCAGAGGATGTCATGGACAGATACCTTTGGACTGGCGTTTATACGGGTCTCTTTGTAACCAATGTCATTGGTAATGACGGAAAAACCGGTTAAGTTGTGTCGCAAAACACTATTAAAGGCAAGGGTATGAGCAACATAGACGACGATCCCTATGGCCTGAACACCCGTGAAACGAAAGCGTTGCGCGAACGTGCGTTGCAAAACAAGAGTTTTGCAACCGAGGAAGAGCGCCTTGAATATATCAAGTCATGGAATGACAAGCTCATTGCTAAAAAGGAGAGAGGGCGCGCCCTGAGGCAGGCGGAAACTGAGGCTATTCGGGCCGAGGCGGCGCGTGCAGATTTGGCTCAGGCTGTTGCGACTGTCCCGCCTGTGGCCAGTCCGGTTTTTGTTCGCAAGCGTCACTGGGGCCTGTTGTTTAGCCTCTTGCTGTTGGTCATAGCCCCGATTGTCTTGTCTGGGGCCTACCTCTTTAGCATGGCAGAGGATCAATATGCCTCGACCACTGGTTTCACGGTTCGCAGCGATGAAACCAGCTCGGCCACCGAGCTTTTGGGCGGGCTGACCCAAATTGTGGGCAGCAGCAATGGCGGCAACTCTGACGTGCTGTTTGAATTCATCCAAAGTCAGGAAATCGTACAAAGCATCGACGACAAGATTGGCCTCTTTGAGCATTACTCCGCTGACTGGGAGGTCGATCCGGTTTTCTCGCTTTGGCCGGAGGCGACGGTCGAAGATTTGCTGTGGTTTTGGAAGCGGATGGTGCGCATCACCTATGACAAAGGCTCTGGGTTGCTCATGGTTGAGGTCCGCGCCCGTGATCCCGAAACCGCGCAGAATATCGCAGCCCTTGTCGTGGCTGAAAGTGAAGCCATGATCAACACGCTCAATGAAACTGCGCGTCGTGATAGTATGGCCACGGCACAACTTGAGCTGGATGAGGCTCTGAGACGGCTCATCACCGCGCGGGAGGCTCTGGCTGGGTTTCGCGCTCGGACACAAATTCTAGACCCATTGGCGGATATTCAAGGCCGTATGGGGGTGTTGAATAGCTTGCAGCAGCAATTGGCCGAGGTTCTGGTTGATCATGACCTGTTGGTTCAAAGCACAACCGCCACGGACCCCCGTGTGGTGCAAGCGCGCCAGAAAATCGATGCGATCGAGGAGCGTATCGCAGAGGAACGCCAAAACTTTGCCGCCAAAAATGTGACCGTCGATAACACCGACTATCCCGCGCTTTTGGCGCAATACGAAGGGTTGCAGGTTGAACGAGAGTTTGCTGAACAGACCTACCGTGCGGCCCTGACGGCGATGGATGCGGCGCGGTCGAATGCGGCGCGTCAGCATCTTTATCTCGCAACCTTTGTACGCCCAACCCTTGCCGAACGCGCCGAATATCCGCGGAGAGTGTTGCTTTTGGCTTTGGCGGCGTTCTTTGCAATGGCGGCTTGGGCTATTTTGGCACTGGTTTATTATAGCCTCCGGGACCGAGGATGATCACCCGATGATTCACTTCGAAAACCTCTCCAAAGGGTTTTGGGTGCGGGGGGAGTACCGGCAGGTGATTTCAAACCTGTCGATGTCATTGCCCCCCGGCAAAGCCTTGGGCTTGCTTGGGCACAACGGTGCGGGCAAATCAACGCTGTTGCAGATGATTGCCGGCACGATGCAGCCCTCTTCTGGGCGGGTGGTGCGTGAGGGGCGCATGTCTTGGCCAATTGGCGGGGCCAATTCGTTTCACCGCGATCTAACCGGTTTGCAAAACACCCGGTTTCTGGCGCGCACATATGGGGTGGATAGTGACGAACTTGTTGATTTTGTAAAGGATTTTGCAGAGATAGGCCGGCATTTTGACATGCCGCTACGCAGTTATTCATCTGGTATGCGGTCGCGATTGGCCTTTGGGGTGGCGATGGGAATTCCCTTTGACAGCTATCTGATTGATGAAGTCACGGCCGTTGGGGATGCGCGTTTCAAACGCAAAAGCCGGGCGGTGTTTCAGGCGCGTATGGCCGGGGCAGGGGCCATTATGGTGAGCCACTCCATGAGTGAAATGCGCAATTTCTGCGAGAGCGGCTTGTTATTGAACGCGGGTCGGCTTGAGTATCACGAAGACATTCACACCGCCATTGCCCGACATGAGGCTTTGATGGCCTAGCCTGCCTTACCTTTGATGTGAACATGGCATCCTTGTCGCCTTGAACCCTCTGTGGACGTCCAGTAGGTCTTGGGAAACGGGATGACTAAAGGCGATGTGAAGAATGAAACCCATATGTGAACAGATCTTTGGGTTTGACCCCTATGACGGCTTTGACCCCAATTGGGCCGAACCTGATTTACAGGGGTGGGGATCGGAGCATGGCATTTTCTCAAACTCCATCAAAAAAACCAAACCCAAGTTGATTGTCGAAGTTGGCACCTGGAAGGGGGCTTCGGCTATTCATATGGGCAAGCTGTGTCGTGATCTGGGATATGATGCTGAAATCGTATGTGTCGACACCTGGCTTGGATCCGCCAGCAATTTTGTGAACACCGGCACCGAAAGCCATGCTCAGCGCTTTGACTCTATGCGCTTTGTGAATGGCTACCCGATGTTGTATTATACGTTTATGCGCAATGTGGTTGATGCTGGCCTTCAGGCTATGATCACCCCCTTGCCACAGACATCGGAACATGGGGCCAAGGTGCTGCGCCATTATCGCGCCAAAGCGGACATTGTGTATTTGGATGCCGCGCGTGAAAAAGACCCTGTGCTGCAAGATCTTTTGGGGTATTGGCCGATTGTGCGCAAAGGCGGTCTTTTGGTTGGCAACGACTACAAGAACCCACAGGTGCAAGAAGCGGTCAAAGCCTTTGGTGAGCAGATGGGTGTAACGCCAGAGGTCCTTGGGGGCAAATACCGCTTTGTTAAGCCGTAACAGGACACGCAGACTTCGCCGCAAATTGGGGAGATCCCGACTGTGGAGGATAATTAGCCCCCCAAAGTATCGTGTTTTGTTTTTGGGGAATTCGCATGTTGCGGCCTTGTATCAAGGGTGGCTGGAAATTGCGCCTGAGTTCAAAGACATCAATCCATCGTTTTTCGCGGCCAATTCATCCTTGTTCAACTCCTTGGAAATGTCGGAAAACCGGGTGTTTGGCGTCCATGACCCCAAATTGTATTCGCGCAAGAACCTTCGGTTTTTGGACCAAGTGTTTGGGGAACGCCGGATCGACCTCAAGATGTTTGATCAGATCGTTGTGGTGGGGCGTAGCTCGCATGAGGTTGATTTCCTCAGTCAGTTTGAACGGTTCAGCATTGATGGTGTTTGTGACGGTGGGACTGGGCGTGAGGGCCCAAAAGGGAACGTGCCACGTTTGTCTCAAGCGGCCTTTGACGCCTTTTGCACCGAGATTGCCCGCAAGCGGTTGCCAGACCCGTGCTGGTGGAACTGGACAACCCCAAAGGTTGCTTTTTTGCCGCCACCTGTGCCGCGGGCCGATTGCCCTGAAACGGATGATAGGTATGGCGCTTGGGCTCGCTTTGGGGCGAATCCGGGAATCGACCTAGCGTTTTTGAAACTCTATCGGGCCCATGTGGCGCGGCTCTATGCCAGCCATGGGATCACGTTTTTGTCGCCTCCTGACGATGTTTATGATGCCAGTGGGCTGACCAAAGTTGAGTTTGGTGACGACCCAGAGCGGCTTCATCCAAGGGCAGGGGCTTTTGACAGCGATGATTTCCATCACATGAACACGCGGTATGGCGTGATTGTACTGCGTGATGTTTTACAAACACTGCAAACCAGCAGGCGGGACGGCGCTCTTAGCTCAGAATGAAATCCCCTGCCGTTAGGCTTGAAACGCCGAGTAATTCAATGCTGACATCCGCTGTGCCTGATCCGTCGAGATCGACCTGCACAAGGTTCTGGTCTCGATCATACCAAACCTGGCCGGCTCTGCCGGTGCTGGTTGTGACAAAGACCAGATCGTCATGCAGGTCGCTGAGGTCCAAATGGTCGGACCCGCGTTGAAAGTCGGTGATCTGATCGTGGCCAGAGCCGTTGGGGCTGTCGCTCTCGGAACGCCAGACAAAGGTATCGGCATCCGCGCCGCCGGTCATGATGTCCCGACCGGTACCGCCAATGATACGGTCGTTGCCGCTGCCTCCTGATAGCCGGTCCTGTCCACTACCACCGGTCAGCGTATCATTGCCTGCATTGCCATAAAGCGTGTCATTGCCGCTGTCGCCGCGCAGGCTGTCGTGACCTGCCGCACTTGCCAAAAGGTCATGACCACTGCCGCCAAACATCGTGTCACG
>NZ_JBZXVN010000023.1:0-54906 GCF_058892305.1 Pelagimonas sp. | reverse complement strand
GTGGGCTCTAACCGGACGTTGTGCTCTTTTTGAACATAGCGATTTACTGAGACCCGATCAAAAAAAGGCCGGGAAAACCCCGGCCTTTGATCTGTTTTAAAACTGCTTGTTCCCTTTACTGAGCCGCGATTAGGCCCATGCTTTCGAGCTTTAGGATCACCTGATGCGCGCAGTTGTCGACTTCGACATTCTCGGTCTCAACGCTGAGCTCTGGGTTGGCAGGCACATCGTATGGGTCAGAAATGCCGGTGAACTCTTTGATCTTGCCTTCGCGCGCCAGCTTATAGAGGCCTTTGCGGTCACGACGTTCGCATTCTTCGATCGTGGTTGCGACGTGGATTTCGATAAAGGCACCGAACTGTTCGACATCTTCACGCACGGCGCGGCGGGTGGTGGCATAAGGCGCGATGGGCGCACAGATCGCGATACCGCCGTTTTTGGTGATTTCGGAAGCCACATAGCCGATACGACGGATGTTGAGATCGCGGTGCTCTTTGGAGAAGCCAAGCTCCGACGACAGGTTTTTGCGAACGATGTCACCATCGAGCAAGGTCACTGGGCGACCACCCATTTCCATCAGCTTGACCATCAGAGCGTTGGCAATGGTGGATTTGCCGGACCCGGAGAAGCCGGTGAAGAACACGGTGAAGCCTTGCTGCGAGCGTGGCGGTTTGGTTTTGCGCAGCTCTTTGACAACCTCAGGGAAGGAGAACCACTCAGGGATTTCAAGACCTTCGGCCAAACGGCGGCGCAGTTCGGTGCCCGAGATGTTGAGAATGGTGATGTCATCCTTGTCTTCGATCTCGTCAATCGCTTCGTACTGGGCGCGTTCCTGCACCCAAACCATGTGTTTGAAATCAACCATTTCACAGCCGATTTCGGACTGGTTGGCACGGTAAAGGTCCTGGGCGTCATAGGGGCCGTAGAAATCTTCGCCAGCCGAGTTTTTGCCGGGGCCAGCGTGGTCGCGGCCAACGATGAAGTGGGTGCAGCCGTGGTTGGCGCGGATCAGACCATGCCAAACCGCCTCGCGGGGGCCGGCCATACGCATCGCAAGGTTGAGCAGCGACATGGAAGTGGTCGAGGCAGGATATTTGTCGAGAACCGCTTCGTAGCAACGCACGCGGGTAAAGTGATCAACGTCGCCGGGCTTGGTCATGCCAACGATTGGGTGGATCAACAGGTTGGCCTGAGCTTCCTTGGCGGCACGGAAAGTCAGTTCCTGATGCGCACGGTGCAGCGGGTTACGTGTTTGGAACGCAACCACCTTGCGCCAGCCCAGCTTACGGAAATAGGCGCGCAATTCATTGGGCGTGTCACGGCGACCGCGGAAGTCATAGTGAACAGGCTGCTGGATGCCAGTGATCGGGCCACCGAGATAGATTTTGCCAGCGGTGTTGTGCAGATAGTTGACGGCCGGATGCGCATCGTCATCGGCCCCGAAAACCTTTTCGGCTTCGTTTGCTTTGTTGGGTTCCCAACGGTCGGTGACGGTCATGGTCGCCAGGATCACGCCCTCTTGGTCACGAAGCGCGATGTCCTGACCAACTTCGATCGACGCGGCGAAGTCTTCGGAGACATCGAGCGTGATTGGCATGGGCCACAAGGTGCCATCGGCCAAACGCATGTTTTCGACAACACCGTTGTAGTCTTCTTCGCTCAGGAACCCCTTGAGCGGGTTGAAACCGCCGTTCATCAACAGTTCCAGATCGCAAATCTGACGGGGAGACAGGTCGTGAGAGGTCAGCTCTGCCGCTTCAACCTTGAGCTTTTGTGCGCTGTCATACGACACATACAGCTCAGGAATGGGTGCAAGGTTATTTTGCATGATTTTGGTCCTGTGTTTAAAGGGCTCAAGCCCGCTAGTCGTTCCAGTCAACTCCGCATGCAGAGCGTCATATTCTGCGAATTTGCGGGCTAGAAAATGGTCTCTGAGACGGATCTGTTCTGCGGCTCCGCGCACGGTGATCGCATAGGCGAAACGTTGGCGTTTGTCGGGGCCGTCGCGGTCGGTGATTTTGACAAAACCGGCTTGGGCCGCGGCGCGCAGTTGTGCGTTCAGCTTGCCAAGCGATACGCCAACGGCCGCTGCTGTTGCGCGCTGAGACGCGTCAGGCGCGGCCTCGAGTTGGCGCAGCAGTCGAAAGAGAAGGTCCTCTTCCACAGCCAGTTTTTGAATATCAGTCGGCATCTCAGACTCAAAGTGTGTTCACGCGTGAACGAATTGCACAGTTTGCAGCTGCAGCAAAGCAAAAACTTGGGCCCCCTTTGTCGGTCGGCGAATTGCGGCACATTGGTCACATCCGATGCTGCGGGTTCAAGATGTCGTCATCTGATGGCGCGACTGGGGCTTGCGCATTGTGATCGGGCGCGGGGCGGGTAGGGTGCCTGACAACCTCGAACAAGGGGACATTGGTTTGCCGCGCGTTATCACCTTTGCCAGACTGTCGGATATTGATCAGGCAGAAATCCTTGCGCATATGTCCGATGAGCGGGTCGCCGAGCATATGCCGCTGGTGACGTTCCAATGGGACAGCGCCACCGTTGCGCGATTTGTGGAGTCTAAAGAGGCCTGTTGGCAGCGCGATGGCCTTGGGCATTGGGCGATTCTTTGTGACGCAGGCTATGTCGGTTGGGGTGGTTTCCAAAAAGAAGGGGACGAGTGGGACTTTGGTTTGGTCCTTGCGCCTGCGGCCTTTGGATTGGGCGTGCGGATCGCTAGGAAAGCAATTGATTTTGCAAAGTCTGACGACCGGATTCCCTATGTCACCTTTCTCTTGCCACCCTCGCGCAAGAATTTAGGAGCGCTAACCAAAATGGGCGCTACCTATGTGGGTGACATCGACTATGAGGGCGAAACATTTCGCAAATTCAGGCTTGAGACAGGATAACAAAGCCGGTTTTCAGTTTGGCTTCGGGGCTGTGTCTAGCCCTCAAGGCCCCAGCCGTCCGGGGTGAACCCGTGGTCAAGGGCGGCGCGGGTGGCGACGTCTTCGCCGATCCAGATGCCATCAGCAGAGACGACTTGATCCATCAAGGTGGCCACAAGGTAGGGGGCCTCGTCATCTTCGGGTTCGATGTATTCGCAGGTGTAGTCGGCGCGGCTTAGGGCGTCGGCCAGCGGGCGCCAATCGGACTCCTCAGACGATGGAACAAAGAAATAGTCGACATCGGCAACATCGGGCAGGCCATGTTTGTCCTGCAACTCGGAGTAGGTGGCGAAGGTTTCAGCCTTTTGGGCGGCAAAATCATGGGTCATTGGGCTGTCCTTACGCGGCGGGTGTCTGGCGCTGACCTAACTTAGATGGGCGATGGTGTCACGCCATTCTGTCACGGGTCAAAAGATCAACGGGTCGCCATGTTGTTGAACGGTGGGGCCGCCGGTGATGTTCCACCGAAACAGGGTGAGATGGGTGAGGTCGGGGCGGCTTCTAGATGGGGTCAAGATGCCGTCCGCTCCGATCTTGCGCAGGCGGTCGGAAAGGTTCCAGGTCGGAACGGGGTCGCCCGAGGCCATGAGATCGGACCAAAAGACATGCAGGTCAGAGAGACCTGTGTCGAAGGCCTCGCGAACCTTTGGGTCACGCAGGTCGACGATGCGGGCATGGGTGACTTGGATCGGGTAGATTTGCCGCGCGGGGTCGCCGTCTTTGACATAGACCCGCAGGGCAACGCGGCAACCTTCGGGCGTTTGCGACACGTATAGGGCCTTTTGCCCGTCATGATGCCAGCGCCCGTTTGGGGCTTGGGCCGGGGCAAGAAGAGTGTCCTCCTGCCCCGAAAATGCTGATCGCCAAAACCTCCCCGATAGGGGCAGGGTTTGGCGTGGGTCGATCACTCTTGCTCGGCCAAGAAACGTTCGGCCTCAAGCGCGGCCATACAGCCCATTCCGGCGCTGGTCACCGCCTGACGGTATTTATGGTCGGTCAAATCGCCAGCGGCGAAGACGCCGGGGATCGAGGTCGCGGTGGAATCCGGTTGGGTCACCACATAGCCGCCCATGTGGGTGTCGAGCACGTCTTTGACCAACTCGTTGGCGGGCGCGTGGCCGATGGCAACAAAAACACCGGCGCAGTCGATGACCTGTGTTTCGCCGGTTTGGGTGTGTTTGACACGCACGCCGGTGACGCCTTTGGGATTGTCATCGCCAAGGACTTCTTCGACCTCATGGAACCAAAGCGGTTCAATCTTGGGGTTCTTGAACAGGCGATCCTGAAGAATCTTTTCGGACCGCAATTCGTCACGACGGTGGATCAAGGTCACTTTGGAGGCAAAGTTGGTCAGAAACAGCGCCTCTTCGACGGCGGTGTTGCCGCCACCGATCACCACAATCTCTTTGCCACGATAAAAGAAGCCGTCGCAGGTGGCACAGGCCGAGACGCCAAAGCCTTTGAACGCTTCTTCGCTTTCGAGACCCAGCCATTTGGCACGCGCACCAGTGGCAAGAATGATCGAATCGGCGGTGTAGACCGTGCCGCTATCGGATTGGGCGACAAAGGGGCGTTGGTCAAAATCGATCGAGGTGATGATGTCGCCGATGATTTCGGTGCCCATGGCGCGGGCGTGTTCTTCCATTTTCATCATCAGCTCGGGGCCTTGGATGTCGATGAAAGACGGGTAATTTTCGACCTCGGTTGTGGTGGTCAACTGGCCGCCGGGCTCTAGGCCTTGTACAAGGATCGGCTCGATCATGGCGCGCGCGGCGTAAACGGCGGCGGTATAGCCCGCCGGGCCGGAACCGATGATCAGAACTTTGGTGTGACGGGTCTCGGACATATGGCCTCTCCTTGAATGCAAGGGTGATATAACGGGCGCGGTCACGGGTTTAAAGAGGGGCCGCGTGGCGTCTCACGAATGTGAGGTCAGAGCGGGAAATGCTTTGCGAATTTCGTTGAGCCAAGGGACGAAAAGCGGATCACCCGGCTATCAGGCACAGGTTTGGCCCAGCCAAGTTCGATAAATCGGGACAGGAGTGCGCGGCCGAGGCTCCCGGCGAGGTGCGAGCGCCGTTCGCTCCAATCGAGACAATCCCGACAGAGTGGCGCGCGTTGGTGTTGCAAATGGGGAAGGTCAATTCCCAATGCGGTGACAAAGCTTTCTCCGGAGGGGGAAAGATGTAGGGTTTCGCCAGAGTGGCGAAGCATGTCGCGGGCGCGCAAACTGTCGTACATTTGGGTGCCCATGTCGCCCGCCAGATGGTTGTAACAGACGCGGGCCTTGCGCAAAGCGGCGTCTTTGGGGCCGGTTCGTGTGCGCAGATGTCCGGTTTTGGCCGCCACCCCCATCAGGTTTTCAAGCAGGGTCGCAATGTCATCATTGGCAAGCGAGCTATATTTGTGCCGCCCCTGTTTGCGCGTCTCGACCAGACCACCCTCGGCGAGTTTTGCCAAATGGGTGCTGGCGGTTTGCACGGTGATCCCGGCCTCGGTCGCCAGTTCGGTGGCGGTCAGGGCTTTGCCGCTCATCAAGGCGGTGAGCATATTGGCGCGGGCCGGATCACCGATCAGCGCGGCGATATGGGCGATGTCGGGGCCTTCTTTCATAGTTCGACCGTAGTCGAAGCGTTGAGCGCGCGCAATACGCTAGGACGGCAAGGTCACAAGAGGAGACCCCCATGCTAACCTGCGTTATTCGCTATCACATCGATCCTACCAAACGCGATCAATTCGTCCAATATGCCCGAAACTGGGGGCAAGCGATTCCACGCTGTGGGGCGGATTTGATCGGATATTATGCCCCGCACGAAGGGTCTTCGACGCTGGCCTATGGCATTTACAACGTCGAGAGCCTTGCAGAGTATGAAGCCTATCGCGCCCGGTTATCGGCGGACCCATTGGGGCGCGAAAACTATGAGTTTGCGCAAAAGGAACGGTTTTTGCTGCGCGAAGACCGAACATGGCTTTGTCGGGTATCGGACCCGCATGGCGCGTTTCAACCAAAGGGGACATCATGATTGCGGTGATATTTGAGGTGAAGATCAAGGGGGGTGAAAAGGATCGCTACCTTGCCATCGCGGCCGATTTGAAACAGCGCCTAGAGCAGGTTGACGGGTTTCTTTCGGTCGAACGGTTTCAAAGCCTCACCAACCCCGAGAAACTGCTATCGCTGTCGTTTTTCCGGGATGAGGATGCGGTGCTCCGCTGGCGTCAATTGGAAGAGCACCGGCAGGCGCAGGCGTTGGGCCGCTCAGACGTGTTTGAGGGCTATCGGCTTCGGGTTGCCAGCGTGATCCGGGATTACGGCATGACCGACCGGGACGAGGCCCCAAAGGACAGTTTGCAGGCCCATGATCGCAGTGCCGAGTAAGCGGGCTGACGACGGGTAAGTCGGGTCCTCCCTTGACCTTGCGAAGTGGGCGTGATTCAGAGCCCCTCTGCGCGATAAATCCGGCTTCACCGCGAGGCCGGGTTGCCGTCCGGTTTTGAAATCCGGAACTTTGTTGCGCTTTTGCGAAATATTATTGCGCGAGCGCGGCGGGATGCTATAACAATCGCGAATTGCAGGGGAAGACTATGCCAACGCACCGGCTCGATCCGATTGACCGTATGATTCTGGCTGAATTGCAGGCCGATGGGCGGATGACAAACGTAGAACTGGCCCGCCGGGTTGGGATTTCTGCGCCACCCTGTTTGCGCCGGGTCCGTACGCTTGAGGAGCAAGGGTTCATCAAAGGCTATCATGCCGAGGTGGATGCGCGCGAGCTTGGCTTTGAGGTCCAAGTGTTCGCCAGCGTCGGATTGCAGAGCCAAGCCGAAAGCGACCTGCGGGCCTTCGAGGAACGTTGCCGCGATTGGCCGCTGGTGCGCGAATGCCATATGTTGAACGGTGAGGTCGATTTCATCCTGAAATGCGCCGCGCCGGACCTCTCGACGTTTCAATCGTTTTTGACCGGCGACCTTCTAACCGCGCCGAATGTGGCCAGCGTGAAAACATCGCTTGTCATTCGCGGTGCCAAAGACGAACCGGGCGTGCCCTTTGATGTCTTGGAAGAGCGGCTAAGTCGCAATGCCTGAGGCTTTGGGCACGGGTTTTAGTTGGGGTTAGGGGTCCCGCCAAAGGAAGCTTGGGTCGTACTTCCCACTAAAAGACAGACCAGTTTGTGGCTGTGGAGAGCTTGGCTGCGGCTCGTGTTCCTGCGGCCGAGTTCCCATAGTGGTTCAACCCCGGTGACCAGATTGCAATTGATGCAACCTTTGGCGCGACAATGAGAATTCCACCGCCGACGCCACTTTTCCCCGGCAGGCCAACCTGAAAAGCGAAATCCCCAGAGCCATCATAGTGACCACAAGTCATCATCAAAGCATTGATCCGGCGCGCATGCTTTTGGGTTATGACTTTCGGGGCCCCCTTTAGTCCGGCCAACGCCCTGCCGGCCAATGCAAGTTCGTCTGTCGACATCTCGATCGCGCATTGATGAAAATAGGTGCCGAGAGTGAAATCAACTGGGTTTTCCAAATTCCCGTGTGACTGAAGATAGTAGGCCAAAGCCTTGTTTCTTGAGCCTGTAATCATCTCTGAGTTTGCAACATTTTCATTGATGCAGATGTCGTCTCGCCCAGCCATTTGCCGGACGAGCCCGAGGACTTCAGAAAGAGCCAGTTTTGGCTCTCGACCTGCGAGCAGTGCGTCCGTTGTCACGATCGCCCCTGCATTAACAAATGGGTTGCGAGGATGCCCTTGTTCTTTTTCCAATAAGACAACGGAGTCAAAGGAGGTTCCCGATGGTTCCCGCCCGACACGTTGCCATAATTGGTCACCAACGCGTCCAAGCGAAGCAACCAAGGCAAACACTTTTGAAATGCTTTGAATGGAAAAGGGTTTGTGTGAGTCCCCAGCGCTAAAGAGCACACCATCGTTGGTGCAAACGCTTATCGCGAACTGCTTTTTCTCGATATTCGCCAGTTCCGGGATGTATTGCGCCGGTATGCCCCAGTCATCTTCACTGAAAATGTCGTCGACAATGTTGCGTAGTAGGTCTTCCATTGCGTCCCCGAATCCAAACCTGCCCAATATCCAAGGTCGCCTTGAAATATGCGTCGGACCTATCCTAAATTCGACCTTGGGCCAACGGCAACTTTGCCCGCTCTGCCGTCCTGCGGCTACGGTTACGGTGGCTTTTCCAGCAGAACTTGTCAGTTAGACAGCTTAGAGCCCGAAGTCACCGATGCGGCACTTTGAACGAATGGCCGCTTGCTAAGGTCTTTCCATTTGTTGGGCATTTGGTAACAAGAAGAATGGAAAAGCCAGCAGAAGCAAAAAAATCAAAATTTAGGACTTGGGCTTACGCCCTTTTCATATTGGCCTTCCTGTTTGTGTGGCTGAGCGGAATGACTGCGGGACTGATGGCCGGAGCGTGCCGGAATGATCGATATGACGGTACCAAAAAGCTTCGGTTCTGCAACATTTCAATCGCCGCTGGTGCTTGGATGAATTTCTCATCTCTCGAACGAGCAAAGCGGAGCCGCATCGAACTCGAAAGAGGGATCGCGCTTTCTCAGATAGGAGAACCGGACAAAGCGGTTGAAGCCTTTGAGGAAGCCTTGCACAACGCGCGAACAAAGACGGGGTCTTGGGAACGGGAACTCCACCAGCGCATGGTTCAATTGGAAGACCGCAACACGCTTGCGCTTTGGGTTTCAGTGGTCAAAGCGGGCAAATAAAGGACTTGTTTTCCAAAGCCGTCATTGGCGCAACCGCAGCGAAATGATGCTTTGTCCGCAAATCCGTCATTCACCCCAAGGTTTCGCTGCAAAGTCGACCAATGATCGGTTTTGATGCGGCAGTACGAGGGCTGGTTTGCTCAGGTGGCCTAAGTTGATGAGGTTGGTTTCTTGCCAGCAACGCTTGTTGCGCAGCCAAAAAAGTGCTTTTGGAGCGTGACAGAAAGGCCCGCGTCGCGGAGCGCATCCGCCATATGGGCACTGCTTTGGTAATTGCGGGTGTAGGTGCCGATCATGCTGAAGTCATTCGCACCTTTGAGAAAGAAACGTTCAATTTTAGGCAATATTTGATCCAGATAGAACCTGTAGACAGGGCGCAAAACCCACCCTTTGGGATCAGAAGCTTCGATCAATGAAAAGCGACCACCGGGTTTTAGAATTCGCTCGATTTGCTTGGCTAAAATTGTTTGCTGATCAGTGTCGAAGGTTTTGAGGCCGAAGGTCGACACCACGAGATCAGCGTATTCAGAGGGCAAATCCGTTTGTAGGGCATTGGCTTCCAAATGGGTGATTTTGTCAGCATAGGGTCCGTGCAGCTTTTCGACGGCTTCGAGATGCATCCGATGCGAAATATCTATTGCAGTGATTGTCCCCAAGCTCGGAAGCCGGTGCAAAAGATATGGCCACACCTCACCAGTGCCCGCCATGAGGTCAACAGCGATGGCATCGTCGTTCAATTTGGATGGCAAGCGGTTCACGCATTGGCGACGCCAAATAAAGGTGAAGCCAAAGGAGCTTATGGCGCTCCACCATCTATAGTTTGATGAGCAACGGTCAAAGAGGTCAGCCACAAATTTCGGGTTGTAGATGTCTTGATCGTTGCTTTGATTGTCCATACCGAACCCACTTTGCGCACTCTGGATTTTCTAGCCTACATGAGCCTAGAAGCAAGAACCAACGCCGTTAGCTATCCAGCAGTTGTTCAATCACCCTGCGGGTCGAGCGGGTTAGGCTGACTTGGCCGAAATCGTTCAGGTCGGTCAGGTTGGGGAACATCGAGAGGAACAGGGCGCGCATGTTTTGGCCGAGGTCCTGACCGATGGATTTACCGGGGTGGTAGGTTTCCATCTCGATGCCGCCAACGGTGATCGTCGTGTGTTCGCGCACCATCAGGTGATACATCTGAACGGTGCCTGCCGGGGTGATTTCCAGAAAACGATCACCATCGGTATAGTCTTGGACCGGGGCAAGAACCGAGTCTTGGCCAAGCATGGTCCGCAGTTTGTCATGACGCACAACCATGCGCGCGCCGGGGCCAACCATCAAATCAAAGGCGGGTTTGCCAAGGCCAAAGGCGTCGGTTGTGATGCGGGTCAAATGGGTGAGCGAGGTCGATGCGTCGTCACGACCGGGCACATAGGTGGTTGAGCCGATCCAAGTGACCGGTTCGGCCCCATTGGCGGTTTCGATATAATCGCCGGGCAGCAGATCTTCGATGGCGACAGGGCCGCGCACCGTTTGGATCAGCGTGCCACGGGCGAAAGCACTCGCACTATCCTCGAACAGAGGGGACGCAGGGGCCACATGTTGGCGAAACGAGACAGTCAAGTCAGGCAGCAGAGCCGCACACTCGTATTTACGCATGAGAGAGGTTGCGCGTTGAGGTTGCGGTTCCAGACGCGCATTCCGGTCAGCCGGAATGGGTGCGGAGAGAGCATGTTGCATACTGGAAGTGCCATGACGGAGGCTGGACATGTGATCACCCTTTACTCAGGTCGGTCACATTCGTGCTGGCCCCCACCAACAACGACAAATGGACGATTGCGTTTCGCGTTTCGTTGAACACGAATAGGCCGCAATTACCGCAGATCGTCAAGATTGGGTTGGTTTTGGCAGATGGGGCGGGATCAATCCCGCGGAAATCGAAAAGATTGTCACGAATACATCAACGAAAATGCCACATTTCGGCAGGGAGGGTGCCGAAGTGTGGAAAATTTGAAGAGAATCAGGCGGTCCGCAGATTGCCCATTAGCGCGGCGCGGCGGCGCGCGATGCTGGCCATGCGGGTTGCCCCACGTTCCCAAGGCATCTGGGTCTGAGTTTCCTTGGCGGTGGCAACGATGGACTTGATGAAGCGGGTCTTTGGTTTCATCTGCGTTTTCATGGGTCGTCTCCGTGTCTGCTCGGGTCTTATCAGGGGGGGCGTTTGCGCCTTTGTTAAAATTGTTTTGACCCTGAATTGGGGCAGACATGTGACTAAGGTGGGATAATACCGCGACAACGCGGTGATTGTTTCCAATCAGATACGGATCACCGAAATGAGGCGGCCATAGTCCGCATCACCGGCATGGGTGGCACGGCGATAGGAAAAGAACCGGTCGGGATCGGAATAGGTGCAATGCCGGGTCCATTCGGCGTTGACCCCGGCGTTGCGCAATTTGTGCAAGCCATAGGACGGCAGGTCGAATTGGGCTTTGTCGCCCTGACCATCCGCAAAGAAACGGCTGTTCTCTGGGTCTTCGTTTAGAAAGCTATCTAGGAATTCCGGGCCGACCTCATAGGCGCGTTGACTGATCGAGGGGCCAATCACGGCCGAGATGTTTTCGCGCGTGGCGCCTAGGGCGATCATCGCGTCGATGGTTGTTTCCAGAACCCCGCCCATTGCGCCTTTCCACCCGGCATGGGCGGCACCAATAACCTCGGCCTCGGCATCGGCAAACAAAACCGGCTGACAGTCGGCGGTGAGAATCGACAGGGCCACGCCGGGGGTCGCGGTGACGAGAGCGTCGGCCTTGGGTTTGTCATTTGGTTGGGCGGTTTCGGTGACGGTGATCACGTCGGGGGAATGCACCTGATGAACGGAGGCGAGGGCGTCGACGTCCATCGCGTCGGCAACGCGGGCGCGGTTGATGGCAACGATTTCGGCCTGATCGGTCGAGCCGGAACCACAGTTCAGCCCGCCAAACACACCAGAAGAAGCACCGCCCTTGCGGGTAAAGAACCCGTGACGAAACGGGGTCAAAGCATCAGAGGTGATGATTTCCAAAGTCATTGATCATATCCCGGTGGCAGCGGGGCACCCGTCGGAACGAGCGCCAGTGTCTTGAACAACGAACCCATTTCTTGGGGGTGCGTCAACCGGCGATGTGCCTGAATATGCGATTCAAGCGCCGCACCGGTGAGAGACGCGGCAAGGGTTTGCGCCCGTGCCGTGATACCAAGCCGTTCGAGAAAGACTCCTTGTGTCGTGATGGCGCTATGGGTGACGCCAGTGGCCGCAAGGGCCAGCGCCTCAAAATCAACATGTGCGGTGAGATCGGCGGCACCGGGGGTGGCAAAGGGATCAACGGGGTGATGGTTTTGCAGGGCTTGGAAGGTGTCGCCGCGCGAACGCCAATCACCATAGTCAAAGATCAGCGCGGCCCCACCATAGGCATCAATGCGCCGGGCGATCTCGGCGGTGATAGGCGCGGCGGGGGCGCAGGTTTCGACGATCTGCCCCGTTTCGGTGTCCGCTAGGCGGTGGTCGAGCATTTCGATTGGGGCCGGGTCGGAAAGGCCCGCAATTAAAGTGGTGTCTTGGACGGCCACCATGGTTTCGCGCCATCCCTTGTCATCGCGGGTGAATTGGCGGATCGGCAGGGCGTCAAAGAATTCGTTGGCAACAAGGAGGAGCGGGGCCTCGGGGAGGGTGGTGATGCTGTCGTGCCATGTCGGGGCGTGGTCGGTTAGGCGGTCGGCCTGTGCTTTGCGTAGCGTTGGTGAGGCCTCGATCAAATGAAGGTCGGCGGCGGCGTGAAAACCGGGCACGGCGCGGGTGGCGCGTAGGATGTCGGCCATAAGCGTGCCGCGACCGGGGCCGATTTCAGCAAGGGTAAAGGCGCCGGGCGCGCCTTGGTCAAGCCAGGTCTGGGCAAGGCATAACCCGATGAGTTCGCCAAACATCTGGCTGATCTCGGGGGCGGTGGTGAAATCCCCCGCCGAACCAAGTGGATCGCGGGTGGTGTAATAGCCGTGCTCGGGATGGAGCAGGCATTGTGTCATATAGTCCGCAAGCGTGATCGGCCCGGTGGTGGCGATCTGACGGATGAGGATGTCATGCAGCGTGGTCATTTGGCGGCCCGTTTGGCGCGGAGAATGAACCAGATGCCAACCGCGATCATCGGCAGCGTCAGGATTTGGCCCATGGTCAAGCCATAGCCGTTGATGTGCCACGCGAGGCCAAGCGGATTTCCGGGCGATTGGAATTGCGCATCGGGCTGACGGAAAAATTCGACAAAGAAGCGCGCGGCCCCATAACCGGCAAAGAAAGTGCCCGCGATGAGACCGGGTTTTTTGAGTGCGCCGCGTCGGATCAAGACGAATATGATGAGGCCAAGGGCGAGACCTTCGAGGCCGGCTTCGTAAAGCTGGGACGGGTGGCGGGCGCAGAATTCGCCGAGAGGCTGGCCACAGTTTTGTGCGTGATCACCGGGAAAGATGACCCCCCAAGGAACGTCGGTTTGACGCCCCCAGAGTTCGGCGTTGATGAAGTTGGCGATCCGGCCAAAGAACAAGCCCGCCGGGGCGGCCAAGGCAAGCATATCAGCGGTAGGCAGTTTGGGAATGTTGTGACGGGCACAAAAGATCCATGCCCCGATCACGGTGCCAAGGAAACCGCCATGAAAGGACATGCCACCCTGCCAGATGATGGGGATTTCTGAGGGGTTGGCGAGGTAGTAACCGGGTTGGTAAAACAGCACATAACCAAACCGCCCGCCAATAATCACGCCGAGGATGATCCAAGTCAGCAGGTCTTCGATCTGGTCGCGGGTCATGGGGGGCTGATCGTCGCGCCAAAGGGCGGCGCGGTTGACCGTCATCACCGAAAAGCGCCAGCCCAACAGGATGCCAGCGATATAGGCGAGGGCGTACCAGCGCAGGGCGAGATGAAAGCCGAAAATGTCGATTGCGAACAGTTCGGGCGAAAGGGGCGGGAAGGGGATTGCTGCCAACATGCGTCCTGTTGCCTCTGGATTTGGGGGGAAGTCAAGCTTGTGAACCGGGGTATTGAGCCCCATATAGGTGCAAAGCGTTGTCGGAAAAACGTGAATCACTTGCCGCGGCCAGAAATACGAGATTTCAGTGCGCCAAAGGGGGATTGATTCAGGGTGTGTTTTGCGGAACGTTCAAAACGTAATGCCGGAGTGACCTATGCAAAGCCGCAACAAGGTATTTGAAGATATTGGCCAACTGATGACCAACGCCATGGGCGTGGCGCAGGGGGCGAAAACCGAAGCCGAAAACGCCATGAGTTCGATGATGGACCGTTGGTTGGCGGATCGTGATTTTGTCACGCGTGAAGAGTTCGATGCCGTACGCGCCATGGCGCAAAAGGCCCGCGAAGAAAATGAAGCGCTAAAGGCGCGGCTGGATGCGTTGGAGAACGCGTCTAAGTAAGGAATGGAGGGTGACGTTCGTCCTTTGGACATCACCCCACCCACCATCCCGCTAGGGGGGCGCCTTCAGGCCCATAGCAGCAGGCAGATGATGCTTGCGACAATGAACAGGCAGCCGATTGTTTCGGTGCGGTTTGGGATTTCTTTGAACACAAAGATGCTAGACCCAAAGCTAAACAGCATTTCAATCTGAGCCACCACTTTGACAAGCGCGGCTTGTTGCAGGGTGAAGGCCGCGAACCAGCCAAAGGTGGCCGTGGCCCCGACAAAACCCACCGCGAAGGCCGGTTTCCATGCGCGTCTAATTTTGACAAGTTCGCCGGGGTCTTTGAGCAGCATATACAGAAGCATCACAGCGGTCTGGAAGGAAATTCCGACCAAAAGCGTGGTCGCGGCCTGAACAACAAAGACGTCAGAGCCGACGCTTCGCGCAGCCGTTTGAAAGCCGATGGCGGCGAGGCCAAAGAGCGTGCCAGCACCAATCCCGATCAGTGCGGTTGGGCTTGTGACCGACAGCAGCAAGTTGCGCGGTGTGATCTTGGTTTGAGCAACAGAGATTAGCATGACGCCCATGACGGCGATACAAATGGCGATGATCGCCCCGGCCGAGAATTCGGTTCCAAACAAAACAAAGGCGAAGATGGCGGTTTGCATCGGTTCGGTGCGCGAATAGGCGTTGCCAACGGCAAAATTACGCAGCGAGAACAGGTGAACCAATAAGAAGGTGGCGGCGATTTGGGCCAAGGCCCCGATGATCACCCACAGCGCAAATTTTGCCGAGAGGTCCGGGGGCTTGAACCCAAAACCCCATATGAGGATGGACCAATAGAGAGCCGCAAAAGGAAGACCAAAGCCGAACCGGACAAAGGTTGCCCCGGTTGTGCCCATGACCCCTTTGAGGTGTTTTTGGAGGGTCGATCGCAGGTTTTGCAAGAATGCCGCTGCGATCGTGATTGTTATCCAAAGGTCCATCAGGCGGCGTTGTCCGACGGTTGGGCCCGTAGGTTCCGGTGGTTAGGCCGGTAGACGGGCCGGTAGACGGGTTTGGCGATCACGCCTCGATCATATCCACGCGGGTGGCGTGACGGCCGCCTTCGAATTCGGTGTTGAGATAGGCGTCAACGATGTCAAGCGCGAGGCCCTCGCCAACCACGCGGGCACCGATGGATAGGATGTTGGCGTTGTTATGGGCGCGGATCATGCCGGCGGAAAACGTGTCGGAGCAGACACCACAGCGGATGCCGGGGACCTTGTTGGCGGCCATCATGATGCCCTGGCCAGTGCCGCACAGGATGATGCCAAGCGCGCAATCGCCCGATGCCACCAGTTCCGCCGCTGCCTTGCCATGTTTGGGGTAATGGGTGCTTTCGGTGCTGGTTGGGCCGATGTCGACCGGTTCCCAGCCCGCCGCTTTGATATGGGCGGCGATGGTTTGGCGCAGGTCGATGGCGGCGTGGTCGCTAGAAAGGGCGATGCGTTTGTTGGCGGTCATGACAAAGGTCCGTTTTGGAGGGAAGTCAGGGTTTCTCGGGTATGAGTTGCTGGGCGATGCCAGCAAAGAGCAGATAGATGGACGTGATGTTGAGGCCCCAATGCGCCCAGCTTTGGGGATGGAAATCAACCCAAGCGGCCCATCCGGCAAAGAACGTCCAAGCCAAGGCCATTGGCAAAGAGATATTGCGCCACCGTTCCGTGCGCACCGGGTGGATGAATTTCAACGGCAGGAACATAGCAACGGCGAGAACTGTGACCAGCGCCAGAATGGTCCAGAAGTCCGGTGTCAGGGCAAAAAGCACAATGACAAGCATGTTCCAACAGCCCGGGAACCCTTGGAACGAATTGTCCGAGGTCTTCATCCGGCTGTCGCAGAAATACATGGCGCTGGCAAAGGTGATTACGATGATCGCAAACCAGCCGGTCCAACCCGGTAACAGCCCGGATTGAAACAACGCAAAGGCCGGGATGAACACATAGGTCAGGTAGTCGATGATCAGGTCAAGCAACACACCGTCAAACCGCGGTGCGTTGGTTTTGACATCATATTTACGTGCCAGCGGGCCGTCGATGCCGTCAACGGCAAAGGCCACAACCAGCCAGAGAAACATAAGCGACCATTCTTCGCGTGCAGCTGCCAACATGGCAAGCATGGCAAAAACCGCACCGGTGGCGGTAAAGAGATGAACAAGCAGGGCGCGGGTCTGAATAGTCATGGGCCTGTCATGAACCAATTTGCATCAATGCGCAAATACTCAGGCGCTTAGCTGAGTGCCACGCGCGCCGGTGATTTTTGCGCCGATGATTTGCCCGACCGGGTGTTCGGTTTCAAAGGTCACTTCGGTGAATTGCTCGGTCCGGCCCATGGTTGGTGATTCCATCAAAACGCTATGCTGGGCACCGATCTGGGCCTTGAGGTGGCGTTGCACTTGAACATCACCGGCGGCGCGCAGCCGGGCGGCGCGCTCTTTGATCACCTTGCCATTGACCTTGTTGGGGATCTTGGCGGCGGGGGTGCCTTCGCGCACCGAATAGGGGAACACATGCAGCCATGTCAGATCACAATCGGTGACCAGTTTCACCGAATTGTCGAAATGCGCCTCGGTCTCGGTTGGGAAACCGGCGATGATGTCGGCCCCAAAGGTGATCTCGGGGCGCAGTTTGCGGGCGTCTTCGCAGAATTTGATGGCATCGTCGCGCAGATGGCGGCGTTTCATCCGTTTCAGAATCAGATCATCGCCATGCTGAAGCGACAGATGCAGATGCGGCATCAAACGAGGCTCGGACGCGATGGCGAGCATCAGGTTGTCATCGGCTTCGATGGAATCAATCGAACTAATCCGTAGGCGCGGCACGTCGGTGAGGCGTAGGATGCGCATGACAAGATCGCCAAGGCGCGGCTCCCCCGGAAGGTCCGCGCCCCAGGATGTGAGATCAACACCGGTGAGCACAACTTCGTTATAGCCCTGCTGAACAAGGCGCTTGATTTGATCAACCACAACACCCGCCGGGACCGAGCGGGAGTTGCCACGGCCATAGGGGATAATGCAAAACGTACAGCGGTGATCACAGCCATTCTGGACCTGAACATAGGCGCGCGAGCGAGTGCCAAAGCCGTCGATCAAATGACCGGCGGTTTCGGTGACTGACATGATGTCGTTGACCTGAACGCTTTCGGTGTCGCCGATAAAATTCGGGCCGAGACCGTTCCACGTCTCGGGTGACATCTTTTCGGTGTTGCCGATGACGGTGTCGACTTCGTCCATCGCGGCAAAGCTATCGGGGTCAATCTGGGCGGCACAGCCGGTGACAATCAGCTTGGCATCCGGGTTTTCGCGACGCAGGCGGCGAATTTCTTGCCGGGCTTTGCGGACGGCCTCTTGGGTGACGGCGCAGGTGTTGATCACCACGGCGTTGTCGACGCCGGCCTTGGCGGCCAAATCTTTCATCGCCTCGGTTTCATAGGCGTTGAGACGGCAGCCAAGCGTGGTGAATTTGGGCGGCTTGATGTTTGGGATGCTCATTGGTTTGCCTCAAGCCATGCAGCGGTGAAGACACCGTCAAACACATAGGCGGTGCCGCCGGTCATCCAAACGCCGTCGTCTTTCCAATCGATCTGAAGCGTGCCGCCATCAAGGTCGATCTTGACCGAACGACCGGTCAGACCGCGCCGTGCCGCCGCCACAGCAGTGGCACAGGACGACGACCCGGAGGCCAATGTCGGGCCAACGCCGCGTTCCCAAACCCGCATACGCAGGTGATTTTCGCCAATCACACTTGCGAATTGCACGTTGGTCCGTTGAGGGTAGAGCGGGTGATGTTCGATTTCCGCACCGCGTGTTTCGAGATCAACCGTGTCGGCATCATCGACGAAAAAGGTGCAATGCGGATTGCCCATTCCGGTGGCACTTGGCGCGCCATCAATCGGGAGTTCGAGCGTGTCCATTTCCTGCGCTAGGGGGACGTCATCCCAGCGAAGTTGCGGATGGCCCATGTTCACAGACACCAGCCCATTGCCCGCATCCCGCGTCGGCAAGGTGCCACGATCGGTCGTCAGGGTCAGGTCACGCGCGCCCGTTTCGTCCATCAAGTAGCGGGCAATACAGCGGGTCGCATTGCCACAAGCCGCCGAGGTCGAGCCATCAGAATTGTAAAATGTCAGATGCGGAACACCATCCCGCAGGGTGATTTCAGCCAGCTGATCGAATCCCACACCGCGATGGCGGTCGCCAATGGCGGTCACAAGCTTGGGCGACAACTCATGCGTGCGTTTTCGGGAATCGATCACGACAAAGTCGTTGCCGAGGCCGTGCATCTTCATGAAAGGCAAGCTGGTATGGGGATTCTCTTGGGTCATAAGGGCCATATAGGCGCAAGATCAGCTAAAAGAAAGCAACGCCACATCCGCGTTTCGAAAGAAAAACGAAAAACGTTCAAAAAGGTGAGGTTTCGGGGTTGACCCTAACCCACCTTGTTTCTAGAACCCGCCACACAACAGAGTGGGCCGTTAGCTCAGTTGGTAGAGCAACTGACTTTTAATCAGTTGGCCGCAGGTTCGAATCCTGCACGGCTCACCACTTCGTCCTTATTGATGAAATACACCTGAACTTGTCTTTTTCGACAAGCCGGTAGCTTGTATGCGTTAGCATTGCGAATACGTGAACAATTTCCATGAGTTGGATGAGCGCAGAGGTCACGAATCTTGTGGCCAAATTTACGGTAGCTGACGATCGGTTTTGCCATGAGGGTCTTGTAAGTTGTTAGTTTTACCCCACACCGACATCAGATAGGCCGGGAACACTTGTTTGATGGTTTCGAAATTTTGCACCTTTTGCGGACGGTGCTGTCTTCTGTGTTGCAAAGAGTAGAATATCACTAACAGCATTATTTTCTATTGTGCCGGAGGCCTTGTGACGGCGTAGTCCTTCGGCTCTCATCCGGGCTCGACATGGGTGCTGGCCGAGTGCCGCTCCGATCCGGAACCGGGTGCGGCAAGTCACGGGGCAAACGTCGTTGATTGTCGTCCTCACTCCTGCGGGGGCATGTAAGGCCGGGATCGAGGAGTAAAACCATGCGAAAGAAAACAGTTTAGCATCAGTGGCGGCATCGCAAGAAACCATTCCAAATGGTGGTGGTGCCCCCTTTGCAGCCCTAGGATTGGTCGATGCCTTGCGAAGACACGCAATGATCAACCAAGCGCCCACGCCTAGCCGTTTTTAATGGGCGGTCTTCGCAAATGGGCATGGTGAAGGCGTTAGGAATGTCACTGGCGATGGTCTCAGAGACCGAGCGCAGCGCTAAATCAATACCAGCATCCACGAAGTGCCATGCAGATCAGTTGTCTTGAAATGAACTCAATAGCTCCCTTGGTATGCAGGACCCTATCCTAGGGTCTGATTCACACATTCGCCCAAGAGATGTTCTCGCTTATTTGAAACACCACTCTCTGGCTTGTTGGGTTTTGCAGTTGGTTGACGATCGCCACTTGGCTCCACCCTAAATTCAATCTACACGACAGCATTCCGGTCGCAGCCTACCCGGATATCAAAACAAGGGTTACAAAATGAAAACGATTGTTATCTGCTCCGGCGGCCTCGATTCTGTGTCACTTGCGCATATGGTTGCGCAAGAACGAGAACTGAGTCGCCTTGTGTCCTTCGACTATGGCCAACGCCACCGCAAGGAACTTGACTATGCCGCGATGTGCGCAAAGCGGCTTGATGTCCCACATGACATTATAAATCTGCGCGGGATTGGTGCTGCGCTGACCGGCTCTGCTTTGACGGACGATATTGATGTGCCTGACGGGCATTATGCCGAAGAAAGTATGCGCGTCACCGTCGTGCCAAACCGTAACGCGATCATGCTGACTGTGGCCTTTGGCATTGCTGCTGCGAATGACGATCATGCGGTGGCAACCGCAGTGCATGGGGGGGATCACTTTATCTATCCCGATTGCCGTCCTGCCTTTACCGAAGCCTTTGAAACCATGCAAAAAGCGGCCCTTGATGGCTATGCGGATGTGTCGCTTTATACGCCCTTCGTGCATCGGTCTAAGGCTGACATCGTGATTGAGGGCGCGCGCCACAAAACGCCCTTCGCCGAGACTTGGTCCTGTTACAAAGGCGGCGACACCCATTGCGGACGTTGCGGCACCTGCGTGGAACGGCGCGAGGCCTTCCATCTTGCCAAGGTCACAGACCCGACGACCTATGCAGACCCTGATTTCTGGGTCGCGGCTGTCGCGCAGGAGGTGTGTGATTGATGTATCGAATTACGAAAGAGTTCCACTTTTCCGCGTCGCATCAACTGCTGCACTTGCCCGATGATCATCAATGCGCGCGTCTTCATGGGCACAACTACATAGTCGTTGTCGAATTGGCGTCAGAAACGCTCAATAGCGACGGGTTTGTGCGTGACTATGGAGAGCTGAAAGAGCTCAAAGCCTATATCGACGGTACCTTTGACCATCGCCATCTAAATGACGTGATGGATGTGCCGTCGACAGGAGAAAACATGGCACGCCATTTCTATGATTGGTGTGCGGCCATTTGGCCGGAAACAACCGCAGTGAAAGTAAGCGAGACGCCCAAGACATGGGCCGAGTACCGTCCATGAGCCAAATTCGCGTCGCAGAAATCTTCGGCCCAACGATCCAAGGCGAGGGCGCGTTGATTGGGGAGCCAACCGTTTTTGTGCGGACAGGCGGCTGCGATTACCGTTGTTCGTGGTGTGACAGCTTACACGCCGTTGATACAGCCTTCCGTCATACGTGGCAGGCAATGGAGGTCGACGCCGTTTGGGCCGAAGTACACCGCCTATCCAAAGGCAAACCGCTGACCGTGTCGTTGTCGGGCGGCAATCCCGCGATCCAAGATTTCACGCAGCTGATCTCGCTTGGTCAAGCAGCCGGATACCGCTTCGCCTGCGAAACCCAAGGGTCGATTTCCAAACCTTGGTTTGCTGATCTCGACACGCTGGTTCTTAGCCCCAAACCACCGTCAAGCGGAGAAGAGGTTGACTGGGACGCCTTTGATAGGTGTTTGCAAGCGGCCAAGGGCGCGGGCAGCACCGTCATGAAGATCGTGATCTTCGATGAGGTCGATTATGTGTGGGCACAACAGGCGGCCGGCAAATATCCGGACCTGCCATTGTTCCTGCAACCCGGCAATCTAGAAGTCGACCCTGATGTCGCGATTGATCCGCAGGTTTTGGCGGACAAGGTGCTGTGGCTTGTCGATAAAACGATGCAAGATAGCTGGTTTGCGCCACGAATTTTGCCGCAATTGCACGTCTTGCTTTGGGGAAACAAGCGCGGGGTTTGACCCGCTCAAGGAGACAGAGATGGAAACGATTTACAGTGATCTGAAACAGCTGGGCGGCCAAACCGACCTTCCAACATCGCCCGAAGATGCAGTGCTTGAGCGCGTGTCAAATCCGCAAGCTGACGTGGCCTATTGCGTGCGGTTCACTGCCCCCGAGTTCACGTCACTTTGTCCCATGACAGGCCAACCTGATTTTGCCCATTTGGTGCTGGATTATGTTCCGGGTGAGTTTTTAGTCGAATCCAAGTCGCTCAAGCTGTTCCTTGGGTCCTTTCGCAATCACGGCGCTTTCCATGAAGACTGCACCATTTCTATCGCGCGCCGTTTGGTTGATTTTCTGAACCCGCAATGGCTGCGGATTGGCGGGTATTGGTATCCGCGGGGAGGCATTCCAATCGACGTCTTTTGGCAAACCGGTGCAATGCCCGAAGGCGTGTGGATCCCCGACCAAGGTGTCCCGCCCTATCGCGGCAGAGGATAAGCAGTATCGAAACTGATTTCACCGCGGGTGGTGTTTTCCTCTCACCGCCCGTCGTTGTGACTTGATGGATTGCGACAGGTTCCGATGTGTACGGCTCCGCAGTCCAGATACGGGATATTAAGCCCGGCTGGTCTTGTAGGCTGGTCTCGTAATATTGGTGTCACCTCTACCAAGAATGACCTTAGTGAGACCCGTTTCAGCGGCCGCGAATCTGAGTGCTGAGGCTAGCGCGCCGCTATCACACCACAGCAACGAAGCAGAATTGCTCACAACACGACTCGGCCTCGTCTGAATGCGCAAAGAAGTGAAGGGCGCTGTCATTTCGGCATTTGTAGTCTCACGCATCCTCGACACTCGCCACAGGCAAGGGGGCCAGTATGACAGGGGGGGGAACCAGGCGCGTCGCAGACCTTGGCGGCCCTGAGCGATTGAGTGGTCGACATACGTAAAGTGGGTGCCGACACTTCGATTCCGCCGTTCTGTCAAGCGGCAAGCCGGTCCAACGCGTGATCGAATAAAGAACGACCATCGGCATACCGTTTTCTTCTGCAACAGGGCTGGTTATGTTTTCTGTTCCCGCGAGGGACATCTCCCGTGCGGCCGCAAATGTAACGTGCATCTGGGTCCGAAAAGGGCACCTTCTGGAACAGGTGGGCCTTCCGACGAGCCTATGCCTGCCGTGCCACTGGACCCAATTCTGGTACAATCAATCATTGGGATCATGCGTCACAGCTATTGGTACAACGAGGCAGAAACCTACCATTGCAAGTCATAGCTTCGTGCCCGGCTTTGCGGGGAATCTTGCGTGTGAACTTACATTCCAAACACATCAACTTGCCCCTAGAGCGGTCTGGCCGGAAAGAGGTCTGGATCGTCCGCGGTGACGGGTGGTGAGGAGGAAGTCAAAACAGATCGTCGCCGCCTGAGTTCAAAATTCAAGGAGGGTGTGTGGGAAGTTTATATTGAATTCAGGGTGTTGCGTGGTGTAGGTTCGCCTCGCGCATAGGCAATTCAAAATAAGCATTGGTTTATCGCCCTGCGACTAACGTAGGACTCTCGCCATCGTTTGACGGGGCCAGTTGCGGCCTCTGACACGGAGGGAGAGACTAATGAATCAATTCATCCGCATTGCTGCGGCTGGTGTGATGACCGTTATGTGCGGTTTCGCGGCCAATGCAGAAACAACCGTTAAGGTGGCGTATGACGCGGATCCGGTATCGCTGGACCCGCATGAGCAACTGTCCGGTGGCACATTGCAGCTGTCGCACATGGTGTTTGACCCGCTGGTGCGCTGGACCCAAAACCTGCAGTTCGAAGCCCGTCTGGCCGAAAGCTGGGAGCAGATCGACGCGACGACCACGCGCTTTAAGCTGCGCAGCGGCGTGACGTTCCATTCCGGCAACGCGCTTACCGCGAAGGACGTCGATTGGACGTTTGATCGCCTGAAAGAAAGCCCCGACTTCAAGGGTATCTTTGCGCTTTTCACCGATGTTGAAGTTGTCGATGACATGACATTCGACCTCAAAACATCCGAGCCGTACCCGCTGGTTCTCCACACCGCGACCTACATCTTCCCGATGGACAGCGCGTTTTACACCGGCCAGACAGATGACGGCAAAGACAAAGCCGAGCTGGTCAAGCACGGCGATAGCTTTGCCTCGCGCAATGTGTCCGGCACCGGCCCATTTGTGGTTTCAGAGCGTGAGCAGGGCGTCAAAGTCGTGTTCGATCGTTTCGACGGTTATTGGGATGCGGCAAGCCCCGGCAACGTTGACAAGATCGTTCTGACCCCGATCAAAGAAGACCCGACCCGCGTCGCGGCGCTTTTGTCTGGTGATGTTGATTTCATCGCGCCCGTACCGCCAACCGACCTAAAGCGCGTTGATGGTGCAGACGGTGTTGACCTGATCACCATGCCCGGCACCCGGATCATCACATTCCAGATGAACCAGAACCGTGTCGAAGCGTTCAAAGATGCCCGCGTCCGTCAGGCGATTGATTTTGCCGTCAACAACGACGCAATCGTTAAGAAAATCATGCGTGGCTTTGGCACTGTTGGTGCTCAGGCGTCGCCTGCTGGCTACCTTGGCTATGACGAAGCTCTGACACCACGTTTCGACGTGGAAAAAGCCAAGGCATTGATGGCCGAAGCCGGTTATGCCGATGGGTTTTCGATCACAATGATGGCGCCAAACAACCGCTATGTGAACGACGACAAGATCGCTCAGGCTGTTGCGTCCATGCTCTCCAAGATCAATATCAAAGTTGACCTTCAGACCATGCCAAAGGCCCAGTACTGGCCCAAGTTTGATGAACGCGCTGCGGACATGATGATGATCGGCTGGCACGCGGATACCGAAGATTCCGCTAACTTCCACCAGTTCCTGTCGGCTTGCCCCGATGAGGCAACCGGTATCGGTCAGTACAACTCCGGCGCCTATTGCAACGCCGAAGCCGACAAGCTGATGATGGACTCGAACTCCGAGACCGACGCAGCCAAACGTGCCGAGATGCTGCAAAAGCTCGAAGGTATTTTGTACGAAGAAGCGGCGTTTATCCCGCTGCATTGGCAGAACCTGGCGTGGGGAGCGAAATCCAACGTCAAAGCAGGCGAAATCGTTAACGCGCTGAACTTCCCTTACTTTGGTGACCTCGTCGTCGAGTAAGGCTCCTTTGTCGGGGCGGGCCCTTTCCCGCCCCGGCTTTTTCCTCCCGGCTCTCATTGGTCGAAACCTCGTTCATTTTTACCTGATCACGCCGCGCGGTTTTTGCGCTATTGATCTCCTGTGCTCAGCTAACAGTGAACCATAGCAAAGGTGGTGGTATGCTCGCCTACCTCGTCAAACGACTATTCCAAGCCATCGCGGTGATGCTCGCCATCTCGTTTATTGGCTTTGCCATTCAGGACAACCTTGGCGACCCGCTGCGCGAGCTGGTCGGTCAGTCGGTTTCCGAAGAAACCCGCCAACAGTTGCGCGATGAGCTGGGGCTGAACGACAGTTTTTTAACCCAGTATGTCCGGTTTCTTGGCAATGCCGTTCAGGGTGATTTGGGCACGTCCTATTTCTTTAAGGAACCCGCGCTTGACGTGATCATGAAAAAGCTGCCCGCCACGCTTGAGCTGGTGTTGGGCGCGACGCTGATCATTGTTGGCCTGTCTGTTCCGCTTGGCGTCTACACCGCCATCAAACCCAATAGCATCCCATCGAAAATCATCATGGGCGCGTCGATTGTCGGCATCTCGATCCCGGTGTTCCTAACTGCGATCCTGATGATCTATGTGTTCTCGGTCGAACTGCACTGGCTGCCAAGCTATGGGCGCGGCGACGTTGTGCATGTGTTTGGATATTGGGATACGAACTTTGCCAATGTGGATGGCTGGGCGCATATCCTATTGCCGTCCATTGCGCTTGCCTCGATCATGTTGCCGCTCTTTGTGCGTCTGATCCGCGCCGAGATGATGGAAGTCTTGCAATCCGAATATGTCAAATACGCCAAGGCCAAGGGTATTCACCCCGGCCGTATCTATTTCGTGCACGCGCTGAAAAACACGTTGTTGCCGGTGATTACCGTGGGGGGCGTACAGATTGGGACGATGGTCGCTTACACTATTCTGACCGAAACCGTGTTTCAGTGGCCGGGCATGGGCTTCATGTTCCTTGAGGCGGTGAACCGCGTCGATACCCCGTTGATCGTGGCCTACCTGATTGTGGTCGGCTTTATCTTTGTTGTCACAAACACCATCGTCGATCTGATCTATGGCCTTGTGAATCCAACCGTAAACTTGGCGAGGATGGGCGCATGAGCACTGTTGCAACCAACCCCGAACCCAGCCGCCTTGAGCGCATCTGGAACTCCAACATGGCCTATAGCTTTCGCCGCAATCCGGTGGCTGTTGTCTCACTGGCGATCTTTCTCGCCATTGCGATTATGTCCTTGTTGGCCCCGGTGATCGCGCCGTTTGATCCCTATGATCCGGCACAGATCGACATCATGAATAGCGAATACCCCCCTGTCTGGGTCGATGGGTCTGAGCCCGAGTTCATTTTGGGCACCGATGATCAAGGACGCGATCTTTGGTCGACGATCCTTTATGGAACCCGTTTGTCGTTGCTCATTGGCCTATGTGCCGTTGGCTTGCAGGCGTTCTTGGGCATCTCGATCGGCCTGATTGCCGGTTACATCGGTGGCCGCCTCGATAGCCTTTTGATGCGTCTGGCGGATATTCAGTTGTCGTTTTCCACCTTGATGGTGGCAATTATCTTCCTCGCGGTGACGCAGGCGATGTTTGGCTCGGAAACCTTCAACCAATACGCCGTGTTCTTTTTGATTGCCGTCATCGGCGTCGCCGAGTGGCCGCAATATGCGCGCACCGTGCGGGCCACGGTTTTGGCCGAGAAGAAAAAAGAATATGTCGATAGCGCCCGCGTTTTGGGCTTTGGCCCGCTTCGCATCATGGTGCGGCACATCCTGCCCAACTCGCTCTCGCCAATCTTTGTGATCTCGACCGTTCAGGTCGCCAACGCGATCATTTCCGAGGCCTCGCTTAGCTTCCTTGGTCTTGGCATGCCGCCAAGCCAACCATCGCTTGGCTCGCTGATTTCATCGGGCTTTGACTATATCTTTTCCGGGAGCTGGTGGATCACCGCCATTCCCGGTGTGGTGCTGGTGGTTCTGGTGCTGGTGATCAACCTTTTGGGCGATTGGATGCGCGACGTCCTGAACCCGAAACTGTACAAAGGATAAGCGGCATGTCTTTGCTTTCCGTACGTGACCTGACCGTTAAATTCGCGATGCGCGATCAGACGGTTACCGCCCTTGATCAGATCAGCTTTGACCTTGGCAAAGGCGAACGTCTTGGTATCGTTGGGGAATCGGGTGCGGGTAAATCCATCACCGGGTTTGCCTTGATGAACCTACTAAGCCGCCCCGGATTTATTGATAGCGGGTCGATCAATTTCGAAGGACGCGAGATTGCCGGCCTGTCCGACAAAGAGATGCGCCCCATTCGCGGCAACCGCATGGCGATGATTTTTCAAGACCCGATGGTCACGCTGAACCCGGTTCTGACCATCGGCCAACAGATGGTTGAGACGCTTCAGGCGCACCGTAAGCTGTCCAAAGCCGACGCCGAGCAGATTTCGATCATGAAACTGCGCGAGGTTTACATCCCCTCGCCAGAAGACCGCCTTGGGCAATACCCGCATGAGCTTTCGGGTGGGATGCGCCAGCGGATCGTTATCGCCATGGCACTGTTGCTTGAGCCGGAACTGATCATCGCGGACGAACCGACGACGGCCTTGGATGTGACCATTCAGGCCGACATTATGGAGCTTCTGCTCGAACTTTGTACGTCGAATATGGTCGGTCTGATCCTAATCACCCACGATCTGGGTGTGGTTAGCCAAATGACCGAACGCACATTGGTGATGTATGCCGGTCGGATCATCGAGGCGGGTAAAACCCGTGAGATTATCAACGACCCACAGCACCCCTATACCCAAGGGTTGATCAACGCGCTGCCCCAGCAAACATTGCCCGGTCAGCGGTTGAAACAGATCCCCGGCAATATGCCCGGTCTGACGGCCATTCCGGATGGCTGCCCCTTTGCGCCGCGGTGCCAATACGCGATCGACAATTGTCGTCGCACCCGGCCCGAAACCGTTTCTTATGCCAATGTCGAGGTCGCCTGCCATGAGGTGAACCGGTTGCACAACACCGTGCTTGAGGATCAAAGCGCATGAAGGACATCGTGAACGAGACCGCTCAGGACACCATCCTTGAACTGAAGAATCTGGAAAAACGCTTTGAGCTGGACAAGGGGTTCCTTGAGAAACTGAGGTTCAAAAACGGCAAGTTCACCACCGAAGAGCGCGCCGTTCACGCCGTTAACAACGTCTCGCTTGAGGTGAAACGGGGTGAAGCGCTTTGCGTTGTTGGGGAATCGGGTTGCGGGAAGTCAACGGTGGCGCGTTTGGTTGCCGGGTTGCTTGATCCATCTGGCGGTGAAATCCACTATGATGGCACCCGGATCGACAACAAGTCGCGCCGCGAGTTGATGAGCATGCGTAAAAAGATGCAGATGATTTTCCAAAATCCTTATGCGTCCTTGAACCCGCGTATGACGATCCAGCAAGCTCTCGAAGAGCCGGTGCGCTATCACAATCCCGGTATGTCGCGCAGCGATGTGCGGGCCAAGGTGGCAGACGTCATGCAATCGGTTGGGGTCGATCCAACATGGGCGTCGCGCTATCCGCACGAGTTTTCAGGTGGTCAGCGTCAGCGGATCGCCATTGCCCGCGCCCTAACCGTGGACCCTGAGTTTATCATCGCCGATGAGCCGATTTCGGCGCTGGATGTGTCAATCCAAGCACAGGTTTTGAACCTGATGCTAGAGGCCAAGGATGAGCGTGGGTTGACCTACCTGTTCATCACCCATGACCTTTCGGTGGTGCAACATTTCGGCACGCGGGTGGTGGTTTTGTATCTCGGATCGGTTTGTGAACTGTCCGATACGGCGACGTTGTTTAACAACCCCAAACACCCCTACACCAAGGCGCTTTTGTCGGCGGTTCCCCAGCTCAAAGACGACAAGCCCAACCATATCCGGCTCAAGGGGGAAATCCCGACGCCGATCAACCTTCCGACCGGCTGTCCCTTTGCGTCGCGCTGTGCCTCGGCGGACAATCGGTGTCTGTCGGAAAAACCGCGGCCCTTGGCACAACCTGATGGCGCGATGGTAGCGTGCCACGCAGTGGAAGAAGGGCGGCTAACGGGCTAAGTCCCATCTGACGTCGATCAAGACACTGGCTTTGTTCACGGGCTACATGGCCCATATTTAGATCTGGCAACACGGGTACCGACATTTGGACATCATTTGGCTCAGAGACTTTGAGGCTTTGGTCGCGCAGAAGAATTTCTCGCGCGCTGCCGAAGAGCGCAATGTCTCTCAGCCGGCCTTTTCACGGCGCATTCGCGCGCTTGAGGATACGGTTGGCGTCAAACTGATCAATCGCCAAACTCTTCCTTTGTCGTTAACCCCGGCGGGCGAGGTATTTTTGAGCCAAGCGCGGGTGATGTTGCGCACCTATGAAGAAACGATTGAGCGCTGTCAGATCATTGATGCGGCGGGCGAAAACGTCATCCGATTTGCGACGTCCCAGTCGCTCTATATGACGCATTACAAAACCCACATTGCCCCTCTGGTCGAAGAGGGTGGGCTTGATATTGATTTGAATTCAACCTCTTGGGCGGCAGATCAATTCGTGTCCGCGCTTCAGCAAGGGTATTGTGATGTGATCCTGACCTACTGGCATCCAACCATGGATTTTTTGGCCCCGCTTGAGGCCAGCCAATGTGATTACGTCACCCTGACCCGCGATGACTTCATTCCTGTTGCCAAGGCGGACAATGACGGCCCGGCCTTTCACATGGGCAAAGGTCAAAACAAGCCTGTTCCATTGCTGTCTTATGGAACGGCATCGGCGCTGCGCACGGTTGTTGATGCGCTGTTGCGCAAACATTTGGATGGGCCAAAAATCCTTGTGATGAACCGCAATGTACTGGCGATTTCGGTCAAGGCGATGATCTTGGAAGGGTTCGGCATGGGCTGGCTTCCGCGCCAATTGTGCCGGGAGGAGCTTGAGGACGGTCGGCTGCAGATTATCGGCGACGATACTTATGTCGAGCAACTCGAAGTGCGTCTGTATCGCAGCGTGGAAAACACCAAACCGTCGCTCAAAAAGCTATGGGATCAGATAAGCGCCGCCTCTGCTTGAAGCGGCGCCAAAGGCGTTACGCGTCTTTGCGGACCCGAGCCGCGGATTTATCGGCGAATGCGGCAAGGCGTTCGCGCGCCGGAGCTTGGGTATTGACCACACCCGCCACCACGGATTCCGCGTAGGCCGCATCAAGTGGCGACATGTTTTGCATGTGGCTAATGGCTGAGCAGATGGCGAAATTGGTCAACGGCAGGTTTTCAGCGGCACGGCGCGCGATTTCGAGCGCTTTGTCCATCACAGAACCTTCGACCATATATTGCGCAAGGTGCAGGTCCATCGCCTCTTGGCCATGATAAACGCGGCCGGTGAGCATCATGTCGATCATTCGGTCCTTGCCAACAAGATCGGCTACCCGAATTGTCGCGCCGCCACCGGTGAACAAGCCGCGCTGTCCCTCGGGCAAAGCGAAATAGGTGGTTTCGTTCATCACCCGAATATGGGCCGAGCTGGCCAGCTCAAGACCACCGCCAACAACGGCCCCCTGACAGGCGGCGATCACCGGAACCCCGCCATATTCCATCTTGTTAAAGGCCTCGTGCCAGCGCAGGCAGACATGCATGAAATCGGCGGGGCTGCGATCGGCATCGTGATGTTCGATCAGGTCTAGACCGGCACAGAAATGATCGCCAGACCCGGCCAAAACCACGGCCTTGACCCCGGCGCGCGGCGCGGCGGAAAAGAAATCAACCAGTTCCTCGATGGTATCAAGGTCGAGGGCATTGCGCTTGTGTGCACGGTTCATGGTGACAACCCAGACGCCATCATCCTGTGCATCAAAGTCGAGGTTTTTGAAATTGCTCTGGTCTAGAGTAACGGGCATATCCGTGTCCTTTCAGGGATCAAAATACCGCCGAGAGAAGGGCGTCAGCCCCCTCAAGGATGCGGGTGCGTTGGGATTGGGTGTCTACAAGGATGTGATCGGCATAGAACCGAGCTGTGGTGATTTTGGCGGATAGAAACGCGGGATCGCCGCCCTGGTCTTTGGCCGTTTCAGCCGCCAAAAGGGCGCGACCAAGCTGCCAACCGGCAACCAAGTTCCCCGCCAACATCAGATAGGGCACACCGGCCCCAAAGGCGGCATTTGGGTCCGTTTTGGCGGTGTCGAGCATATAGGCCACGACGTCTTCGAAATCGCTACGAGATTCGGCCAGACGTTTGGCCACGGCGCAGGCCTCGTTGGACCCCGCCGCGAGCAAGGCTTCGGTCTCGCCAATCATCGCCGCTAGACGCATCGCCGTCACACCACCATCGCGCAGGGTTTTGCGCCCCACAAGGTCATTGGCCTGAATGGCGGTGGTACCTTCGTAGATCGGCAAAATGCGGGCGTCTCGGTAATGCTGGGCTGCTCCGGTTTCCTCGATAAACCCCATTCCGCCATGCACTTGCACACCGCATGACGCCACTTCGACACCCATCTCGGTGCTATAGCCTTTGACAAGCGGGGTCAGAAATTCGGACAGGTCAGACAAGGTTTTGTCGTCGGTGTGATGGCCCAAATCCTGCCACGCGGCGGCCGCGCAGGCCATGGCGCGGGTGCCTTCGGTCAAGGCCTTCATCCGCATTAACAAACGGCGAACATCGGGGTGGTTGATGATTGGCACCGCCTCACGCGAAGAGCCATCAACCGGACGGCTTTGCACCCGGTCTTGGGCATAGGCAAGCGCTTGTTGATAGGCGCGTTCGGAAATGGCGATGCCCTGAACGCCCACGGCAAACCGCGCGGCGTTCATCATCGTGAACATATATTCCAGCCCGGCGTGTTCCTTGCCGATCAAGAACCCGGTGGCCCCTTCGAATTCCAAAACCGCCGTTGGGCTGGCTTTGATGCCAAGCTTGTGTTCGACACTGACACAGCGCACGGCGTTGCGATCACCCAAAGCACCGCCTTGATCGACCATGAACTTGGGCACCAAGAACAGGCTGATACCTTTGACACCCTTGGGCGCATCAGGCAGGCGGGCCAACACCAAATGCACGGTGTTTTCGGCCATGTCGTGTTCGCCGTAGGTGATGAAAATCTTAGTGCCGGTGATGGCGTAGCTGCCGTTGTCTTGTGGTTCGGCACGGGTGCGCAGCAGGGCAAGGTCGCTTCCGGCCTGAGGCTCGGTAAGGTTCATCGTCCCGGTCCATTGCCCGGTGATCAGCTTGTCCAGATAGGTGGCTTTTTGCTGATCTGATCCGGCAGTTAGCAAGGCCTCGACCGCGCCATCGGTAAGCAATTGGCAGAGGGCAAAGCTCATATTGGCGGCGTTCAGGATCTCGGTTGCGGCCGCCCCCACAACGCGAGGAAGACCCTGACCACCATGTTCCGCCGGATGTGGCAAACCGGGCCAACCCATCTCGACACATTTGCCATAGGCCTCGGCAAAGCCATCGGGCAGCACAACCGTGCCATTGGCATAGTTTGATCCGACTTCATCGCCAGGGGCGTTGAGCGGGGCGATCTCTTCGCTGCAAAAGCGGCCAAATTCTTCCAAAACCGCCTGCACGTCATCGAGTTCGAAATCCGCATAGGCGGGTAGGGTGGTCAGCTCGGGCCATCCGCTCAGATGTTCGATGTTAAAAGTGATGTCCTGCACCGGTGCGCGGAAGGTCATGGCGGGCTCCGTCAATAATTGGGTTGAAGGGGGTGTAGCGCCGCGCAGAAGGGCGAGCTATCTCCGTTGTGGACACAATATTTGCAAAAAGTGACATTTTCAGAGAAACTGCCATCATGCCTTTACCCGCCTCCCCTCCGGTTTTGCCCACCGTTTCACGCGCCTTTGTCCAAGATTGGATCGAGTCGCTTCAACGCATGTGCCCACCGGATCAGGTCGACGACATGCTGTATCGAAGTGGCTTGCGACAGGAGAGAATCGACGGACGTGGACGGGTGACGCATGATCAAATTGTAAAGCTTTATCAGATTGTTGTGTCTGAAACAGGAGATGAGATGATGGGGCTTTGGAGCCGCATTATTCGCCCCGGAGCACTCAAACACCTATGCGCTTCTGTGCTTGGGGCGTCATCGCTTGCCGCGGCTTTGTACCGGTTTTCGACCTTTTGGAACCTCGTGTTGGATGATCACCACTTGAGCCTGTCGGAAACCGACAGCTCGCTGATCTTGCATATCCGTCCGATTGCTGGCGCAAACCCGTCCCGGTTCGGGCATATGCTTATGTTGAAATTGGCGCATGGGGTCGCGTCTTGGTTGGCGCTTCGCGAGCTGCCCTTGACCGGGGTTGGGTTCACCTTTCCCAGGCCGGGTTTTGCTCAGGATTATCCGATTTTGTTCCCCGGTCCGATTGTGTTTGGCGAAGCCACGTCTTGGATCGGTTTTGACAAAGCGCTGGGGGATTTGCCCGTATCGCGGAGCGAAGCCGATATGACCAGCTTTCTCCGACGTGCCCCGCGAGATTGGATTTTCACGAATTCTCGTGAACACGCTTTACCTTTGCGCATTCGAGAGCTGCTTGTTCTATCTTCGCGCATGGACTGTGATCTTGAGGGCGCGGCGCGGCATTTGCATGTCACACCGCGCACCTTGATCCGGCGTTTGAAATCCGAAGGGACGTCGTTTCAGGCCATCAAGGACGGGGTGCGGCGGGACATGGCCTTGCGCGATTTGGCGACGGGCAAACCAATAGAGGCGATTTCTCAGGACACCGGGTTTGCCACGCCGGCAAGCTTTTACCGGGCGTTTCGTGGATGGACCGGGCAAACCCCGCGCCAATACCGTGATGACATCTGTACCTAGCGCCGGTTTGGCGCACCCGTTGTGTCACGCACGACAAGGGTGGCGGCAACTTGTGTCACGGTTGGCGGCATATCGGGGGCCTCTAGCCGGTCGAGCATGATTTGCGCGAGTTTGCGGCCAAGTTGATAGGGGGAAACGGCCATGGTGGTGAGCGGCGGAATGGCGACGGCCGCGTCTTGGACGTCATCGAAGCCGACAATTGAGATGTCCTTGCCTGGCTGTAAGCCCATGGATTGCAGCGCCAAAGACGCCCCAATCGCCACCATGTCGCCGTTGCAGACCAAGGCCGTGACCTCTGGATAGGCGTCGCGCAGGGCCACCATCGCCTCCATTCCAGCCAGCTTGTCATCATCGGTGTCCCAGACGATTGGGTCGCCCAAGCCGCGGTCTTGCATCACGCGGGTATAGCCTGCGATCCGTTCAGTACGCACGAAGGACCGGGATTTGCCGCCCAGAAAGGCAATATGGTGGTGGCCAAGATCAGCCAAATGCGTAGTTGCGGTTTGGGTCGCGTCGGCGTCGCGAATGCCCACATGGTCAAAGGGTTCCGAGGGCAGGTGGCGCAGGAAGGTTACGGTTGGAATGCCGTGAGTGCGCAAGAGGTCATAGGTGCTATCATCGGTGTCATCCGCAGGAACCCAAAGTAGGCCGCCGCGTGCATTGCGAATAAAGGCCTGAATGTTGCGGCGTTGGCGTTCGGTGTCGTCACGGCTATCAAGAACCGAGACCAAAAACCCTTCGGATTCCAAGAGATCGCTGACGCCGCTGATGACTTCGGCGTTAAACGGGTTGGCGATTTGGTGGATGACAAATCCGATCTCACGATTGACGCCTGATCGCATCGAGGCCGCCCGGCCGTCGGGTACATAGTGTAGCTTATGCGCCGCCTCGAGCACCTTTTTACGCGTCGCGTCCGATATTCGCCCGGCCCCGCGCATCACTTGGCTGGCGGTCGCGGTCGACACCCCAGCTTCGCGTGCAACGGTTGAGAGTTTGGGTTTTTGCGACATGCGTGAGCGGGCTTTCGTGGTGCAGCGTTTTACCAATAGCGACAAGAATTGGCGATTTTATAGGCAGATATCAACCGAAATGTTAGCGCATGCTCCTGTGGAGGCGAAAAAAGGGAATTGACAGATGGTATAACGTTATACCAAACTTGATGCAGAGACTCAGTTTCGGAGGCCCGGCGGTTACGCCGGGGGAAGTGAGTCCGCATTGATGAAGTGCATCTCGGGAGGATGACATGACGTTCGGATACAAATTTGCCGGGGCAGCCGCCTTGGCCGTTACCATGACAACAGGTGCCGCGCAGGCGGATGTTCTGTTTTGGTCGACACAAGCCAAACCAGTTGAAGAAGCGCAGGCGATGCGCGAACAGGTTCTCGGCAATTTTCAGGACAAAGTTGACTACCAGCCAAACGACGGCGGCCCTTGGCTGACCCGTCTGCAGGCGGAATTGCAGGCCGGAACCGGAACAATTGGTGTTCTGGGGGCGCTACACGGTGATTTCTCGGCGATGAACGCCGACGATCTGGTTGATTTGAGCGATATTGGCGTGATGTCGGCCTCTGACACTTTTAACGAATTGGCCAAATTGGGCACCGATAGTGCGCAATACATCCCTTGGATGCAGGCGAGCTATATCATGGCGGCCAATAAAAAGGCGCTAGAGCATCTGCCAGAGGGCGCAGACATTGATGCGTTGACCTATGAGCAACTGATCGCATGGGCCGCCAATGTCCATGAGGCAACCGGTGAGGCCAAGTTTGGTTTCCCTGCGGGACCCAAGGGGCTTAAGCACCGCTTCTTCCAAGGTTACCTGTACCCATCCTACACCGACGGTGTGGTGCGTACCTTTGCCTCGGATGCGGCGGTTACAGCATGGGAAGATTTCAAGAAGCTTTGGGCGCATACCAACCCAGCCTCGACCAACTTCAGCTTCCTTCAGGAACAGTTGTTGAACGAAGACGTTTGGATTGCCTTTGATCACACCTCGCGTCTGGCACAGGCGTTTAACGAACGTCCCGATGATTTCGTCGCCTTCCCGGCACCTGCTGGTCCAACCGGTCGTGGTTTCATGCCTGTGATCGCCGGTGTTGGTATCCCGAAAACCGCACCTGATATGGACGCGGCCAAGGCTCTGGTGGCGCATATGCTCAAGCCTGAAACTCAGCTGGCGACTCTGCGCGCCACCAACTTCTTCCCGGTTGTTGATGTAGAGCTTCCCGGTGATCTGCCGCCTGCTGTTCAGGCCGCCGGTGGGGCCGTTGCCAAGATGAGCGGTTCGGCTGATGCCAACCCCGGTCTTTTGCCTGCTGGCCTTGGTGCCAAGGGGGGAGACTTTAACCGCGTCTTTGTCGACACGTTTGAGCGGATCGTTCTGGCCAACCAAGACATCCGTATGGTTCTTGACGACCAGAAAGCTGCGCTTGAGGCGATCATGAATGAAACCGGCGCGCCCTGCTGGGCCCCGGATGCACCCTCCGAAGGTGCTTGCCCGGTCGAATAAGCCCGCGCATAGTCCGGGTCACTTGTGGGCCCGGACACCCCATCCCTAATCCATGTTAACTGACACACAGGAGCAGCGCCATGAACGCGCGGTACCTCCCTTATTTATTGATCCTGCCGGTCACGTTGTTTCTGTGCCTTTTCTTCTTGTACCCGTTTATTCTGGTGGCACAGCAGGCATTCTACGTTGATGGCGGCTGGAGCTTGAAGAATTTCCAAGACGTGACAAGCTATTGGAAATTCCCGATCTCCTTCAAGAACACTATGTTGCTTGCGGCCGCTGTTGTGCCGGTGCAACTTGCGCTGGCGCTTTTGATGGCCACAATGGTGAGCCGTATGCAAAAGGGTCGCGACCTTATTCTTTACGTCTGGACAATCCCGCTTGGGATTTCAGATCTGGCAGCGGGTATCATCTGGCTTGCGATCTTTGAACAATCCGGCTTCCTCAACTCGATGATGAGCGGCTTGGGTATTGTTGATCGCCCGGTGAATTTCCTGAGCTATCAGCACCCCGGCATTGTTTTCCTCGCCATTGCCTTGGCCGAGATTTGGCGTGCGACGGCGATCATGTTGGTGATTTTGGTGGCGGGTATTGGGTTGATCCCCAAAGAGTATTACGAGGCCGCCGAAGTGTTTGGTGCCAGCCCGTGGAAACGGTTTACCCGTATCACCCTTCCTCTGCTGCGCCCGTCTTTGCAAACCGCTCTGGTGTTACGTGTCATCCTGGCCTTTGAAATCTTTGCCGTGGTTGCGGCGCTGGGCGGCACCTTGTTCCCGGTCCTTATGGGCGAGACCTACGCCTACCAATTTGACCTGCTGAACGGCGGCGCGGCGGCGGCGATGGCCTTGATCATCCTTGCGATCTCCATCGCCTTTACTTTGATCATCATGCGCGCCCTGCGCGTTCCGAAAGGAGCAACGATATGAATGCCGAAACGCGTTCCAGCGGGCGGTTCCTATACACCGCCTCGGTTGTCCTGCTTTGCGCGTGGGTGATCGTTCCGCTCTACCTTTTGCTGATCAACACGCTCAGCTCGCCGGAAACGGTCAACAGCTTTCCAAAGCCCTTTTTGCCAGAGTTTGACCTTGGCAGCATAAGCTTCTTCGCCGGGTTCGACGGGATGCTGACCGCGCTGAAAAACTCGATCCTTGTTGCCGCGATGACGATGGTCATGTCTATCGTGATCGGTGCCCCGGCTGGTTATGCGCTGTCGCGGTTCGACTTTCCGGGCAAGGGGCTGTTTCGGCTGTTGATCCTGCTGACCCGCGCCTTTCCCTTGCCGTTGCTGGCCTTGCCTTTGGCGGTGATGTTCATCCGCACAGGGTTGGACGACACTGTGTTTGGCTTGGCCTTGGTCCATACGACATTGGCAATCCCGTTTTCGGTGCTGATCACCTTCTCGCTCTTCTCGGGCATCCCGATTGAGCTAGAAGAAGCCGCTTGGACCTTGGGGTGTACACGCCTGACCGCCTTTACCAAGGTTGTCTTGCCCCTGATCCTTCCTGGGATAACCGCCAGTGCGATTTTTGCCTTTGTGATCTCGTGGAACGAAGTCTTTGCTGCCGCGGTTCTCACAATCGAAAACCGAACCCTCACGGCGTTCCTTTTGCAGAACCTCGACACCTCACCGCTGCATCTGAAATTCGCCGGTGGCTTCATCCTTGTCGTGCCTGCGCTGATCTTCATCTTTGCCGTCCGCAAATACCTGTTTGCGATGTGGGGCATCGCTAACCGTTAAGCCAACCGCTGATTGGAAACTGAAAATGGCTGTTATCGAAATCAAAAATGTCGCCAAGCGGTTTGGGTCTTATCAGGCGCTTCACGACATCAACCTGACCATCGACGATCAAGAATTTATGGTCCTGCTCGGCGCATCGGGCTGTGGGAAATCCACCTTGCTGCGGATCATTGCCGGGTTGGAAACCCAGACCACCGGCGAAGTCTGGATCGGGGGACGGCGGATCGACCATTTGCCACCCAAAGATCGTGGCATTGCGATGGTGTTTCAAAACTATGCGGTGTTCCCGCATTTGACGGTGTTCGAAAACATCGGCTTTGGCCTGCGGATGCAAAAACTGCCAAATGATGAGGTTAAGCGCCGTGTCGAACGCACCGCCGAGCTGATGCATATCGAACAATTGCTCAGCCGCTATTCCGGTGAGCTTTCGGGTGGGCAGCGCCAACGCGTCGCCGTGGCGCGCGCCTTGGCGATGGAACCGGATGTGATCCTGATGGATGAGCCGCTCTCCAACCTTGATGCGCTATTGCGCATGGAGATGCGCGCCGAGCTCAAAGGGGTTTTGGCCGAAAGCAACACAACCGCGATCTACGTCACCCATGACCAAGTCGAAGCCATGTCGATGGCGGATCGGATTAGCGTCATGCACGAAGGACGCATTGTTCAGGCGGCCTCACCCATCGAAGTGTACCGCGACCCCGCCGAACGTTTTGTCGCCGGCTTCATTGGCAATCCGCCGATGAACTTTCTTCCGGCGGAACCAGCCGGGCAAGGTCAATGGCGCGTTGCCGGACAAACCCTTGCGGGACCCGAACGTGACCAGCCGCTGGAATTTGCAATTCGACCCGAAGATATGACCCTGTCGGACGCTGGATTAGAGGCCAAAGCAAAAGTCGTTGAACCGCTTGGCGCGCATCTTTTGGTCACCGCCGAAGTCGACGGAACCCTGTTCCGCGCCGTCTTAGATAGCGACCTCAAAGTATCGCCCGGCGATACGTTGACCCTCGCCCCAACACCAGACCGCATCCGCTGGTTTGACCCAAAATCACACCATGCCGTCCAATGACGCATAAGGACAAACAGACAATGCAAACGCTTGTGCAAAACGCCTCGGACATTCTCCGCGAGAACGATCTTGGCACTTACACCGTGCCGACCCATGGCCTCTATCCGTTTCAATGGAACTGGGACAGTTGCCTGACCGCCCTTGGTCAGGCCCATTTTGATGAGGCCCGCGCGTGGCGCGAGATCGAAACCCTGCTGGCCCATCAATGGGAAGACGGCATGGTCCCTCATATCATCTTTCACAAAGAAGATGACGGCTATTTCCCCGGTCCCGATGTCTGGGCAACCGGGCGCGATGTGCCGACCTCGGGCATCACCCAGCCGGCCGTTGCTGGTTTTGCGATTAAACGGCTATTTGACCGCGCAAAAGACAAGGAGCTTGCCGCCAAAATGGCGCGGGCTTTGTTGCCCAAGGTGCTCGCTTGGCACGAATGGTTCTTTGCCAATCGGGATCCAGAGGGAACTGGCTTGGTCGCGATCCTGCATCCGTGGGAATCCGGGCGTGACAATTCGATCGACTGGGACGATGCGTTTGAACGGGTCCCAACCGAGGGCGTCTTGCCCTTCACCCGTCGTGACACCCAACATGCCAACCCTGAACATCGCCCAACCCAAGCGCAATATGAGCGCTACATTTGGTTGGTCCAACTGTTCCGCAGTCTGAACTGGGATAACGCGAAATTGCACGATGCGTCGCCGTTTCAGGTTGTCGACCCGGGTTTTAATGGCATTTTGCTGCGGTCTTGCATGGATGTCGCCGATCTGGCCGATGCGCTTGGGGAAACCGATGTTGCCGATAAATCCCGCGCCCAAGCCGTCAAAGGGATCGCCGCGATGGAGACCCTGTGGAGCGAGGAACATGGCCAATACCTGTGCCAAGATCGCCGCCTCAATCAGCTGATCGAGAGCCCGTCCGTTGGCGGTCTTATCGCCGGTTTCGCCCCCATTCCGGCGGCACGGGCCAAGGCATTGGCGGACAAGGTCACAGCCATGGCGAACAAGGTTACATATCTGGTGCCAAGCCATGACCCGGATGCGCCGGACTACGACGGCAAACGCTATTGGCGCGGTCCGGCATGGCTCATTGTCAACTATCTGATCAGCGACGGCTTGCGCCGTGCCGGTCAAATTGAGGTGGCCAACCGGATTGCTACATCCTCGGTGCAACTGATCGAAAAAAGCGGTTTCGCCGAATACTACGATCCCAAAACTGGCGAACCCTGTGGCGGAACGCGGTTCACTTGGACCGCCGCCATGGTGATTGAATTCATCGCACAATCTGAGAAAGGCTGACCAAACAGGGGGCC
This sequence comes from Pelagimonas sp., assembly GCF_058892305.1. Taxonomy (NCBI): domain Bacteria; kingdom Pseudomonadati; phylum Pseudomonadota; class Alphaproteobacteria; order Rhodobacterales; family Roseobacteraceae; genus Pelagimonas; species Pelagimonas sp. Next base: position 14,872 of record NZ_JBZXVN010000023.1, on the reverse strand, counting down.
ATGTTTCTTCTTTCCCGAAATTTCCTCGGGGGTGAATTGGCCGCTAGGCTAAGAGGGGGCAGACCGCCCCCTCGACTTTTCTCCAAAAAATCGCGTCGCGAATTAGAAAAACGCCTGCAATCCGGTTTGCGCCCGCCCCAAGATCAACGCGTGAACGTCATGTGTGCCTTCATAGGTGTTCACGGTTTCGAGGTTCACCATGTGTCGGATAACGTGGAAATCTTGGCTGATGCCGTTGCCACCGTGCATGTCGCGGGCATGGCGGGCGATTTCTAGGGCTTTGCCACAGTTGTTGCGCTTGATGATCGAAATCATCTCTGGCGCGGCTTGGGCCTCGTCCATCAAACGCCCGACACGCAAAGAGGCCTGAAGGCCCAATGCAATCTCGGTCTGCATATTTGCCAGCTTCAATTGAAACAGCTGTGTCTGCGCCAATGGCTTGCCAAACTGCTTGCGGTCCAACCCATATTGCAGAGCGGCGTGCCAACAGGCCTCGGCGGCCCCCATCGCGCCCCAGCTAATGCCGTAACGTGCGCGGTTCAAACAGCCAAACGGCCCCTTTAGCCCGGACACATTGGGCAGCAAGGCGTCCTCGCCGACCTCAACATTGTCCATGACAATTTCACCGGTGATCGAGGCGCGCAGGCTTTGTTTGCCTTCAATCTTGGGTGCGCTAAGACCCTTGGTTCCCTTTTCAAGAACAAAACCTTTGATCTTGCCATCATGCGCCTCGGATTTGGCCCAGACGACAAAGACATCGGCAATTGGCGCGTTGGAAATCCACATTTTGGAGCCATTCAACACATAGCCGCCATCAACCTTTTTGGCGGTGGTTTTGAGGCTCCCGGGATCGCTCCCCGCGTCGGGTTCGGTTAGGCCGAAACAGCCGATATATTCGCCGCTGGCCAGTTTTGGCAGGAACTTCTGGCGCTGTTCGGCGGTGCCGTAGGCATAGATCGGATACATCACCAAAGAGGACTGAACCGACATCATCGAGCGATAGCCACTATCCACGCGCTCAACCTCACGCGCGACAAGGCCGTAGGCCACATAGCCCGCGCCAAGCCCGCCGTATTCCTCGGGGATTGTGGTGCCAAGCAGACCCATATCCCCCATCTCGCGGAAAATTTCCGGGTCGGTATGCTCATTGGCAAAGGCATCAGTTACCCGCGACATCAGCTTGTCTTGCGCATAGGCCTTGGCGCTGTCGCGGATCATGCGTTCGTCTTCGTCCAGTTGGTTTTCCATCAAAAACGGGTCTTCCCAAGAAAAGCTGGACAAGCCGGGTTGGGACTGAGGGGACAGATGCGATGACATGGGCAAAGCCTTTCAAGACGGGGTTTCATCATGACATAAGGGCAAGAACCTTGCCCGCAAAGCAAATTTCCGGCATGAAAACATTCCAGAAGGGAATGATATGGCCGCATCTCGACGTTTCACACCACCTTTGGCTTATTTAACCGCCTTCGAAGCGGTGGCGCGTCACGGATCGGTGACAGACGCAGCGCGAGAGTTGGACCTAACCCAAAGCGCCGTGTCCCGGCAGATCCAAAAGCTTGAGGCGCAGGTCGGCGGGGTGTTGTTTGAGCGTGATCGCAAGCGGTTGCATCTCACGGCACAAGGCGCGTCCTATGCCCGAGAGATACGGGCTGCCCTCTCTCAAATCCAAACCGCAACAATTGCGCTTCAGACAAATCCCGATGGCGGGGCCCTAAACCTTGCGAGTTTGCCAAGCTTTGGCACCCATTGGCTGGCGCCACGGTTGCCGGGGTTTCTATCGGCGCATCCGGGGATCACCTTGAATATGTCGACCCGTTTGGTGGCCTTTGATTTCGCGGACGAAAACTTTCACGCGGCCATTGTTCATGGACAGGGCAATTGGCCGCGCACCGGGCAATTGAAATTGTGGGATGAACAGATGTTGGCCGTGGCCGCGCCGGAGCTTTTGACGCAAGGCGCTGTGACCGACTTGCCGCGTTTGCAATTGGAAACCCGCCCTAACGCTTGGGCGGACTGGTTTGGCGCCCATAATCTACCGCAGCCGGGCAAACCGGCGATGGTGGTTGATCAATTTGGCACGATGTTACGGGCGGCGCAGGCCGGTTTGGGGGTTGCCTTGATGCCGGATTATCTTGTGGCGCAAGAGATTCAGGCGGGCTCCTTGATCGAATTGCCCCATGCCCGCCCGGTGAGCATCGGGTCGTACTTCTTGATCTGGCCGGAACGCGGAGGGGACTATCCCGCCTTGGTCGCGTTCCGGGATTGGTTGCAAACCGCCAGCGCGCGTCGGCTTACGCTTTGAGACGATATCCGTTTTTGAACCAGTACCACGCCAAACCGCTAATCGCCAAGGTCGCCACAAATGCAACAGCAAAGCCAAAGGCCGGATTGCTGTCAGAGACGCCAATCACACCCCAGCGGGCCCCGTCAATCAAGTAGAACACCGGGTTGAAGTGGGTGATTTGGTACAAGACCGGCGGCAACGCTTCGACGGAATAAAAGGTGCCAGACAAGAAGGCCAAGGGCGTCACGATAAAGTTGGTGATGGCGGCCATTTGGTCGAATTTATTGGCGATGATCCCGGCCAAAATGCCTAAGGCCGACAAAAACGCAGCGCCCAAAATGACAAAGCAAAGCGCGACAAGCGGATGTTCGGGAACAATGCCTAAAACCAACCACTGGGCCGTTCCGATCGCCAAGGCCACGATGACGCCGCGCACCACGCCACCCGCCATGTACCCAACCACCAACTCAAAGGCCGAAAGCGGCGGCATGAGCGTGTCGACGATATTCCCCTGTACCTTTGAAATCACCAGCGAGCTTGACGTGTTGGCAAATGCGTTTTGGATCACGGTCATCATCAAAATGCCCGGCGCAATAAATGTGGAAAAGCTAACCCCCATCACATCGCCGCGTTTGGACCCAATGGCGATGGTGAAAATCAACATGAATAGGCCGGCGGTCACCAGAGGGGCCAGCAAGGTTTGCGTCCAGACATTCAAGAATCGCAGGATTTCGCGCAGGGCCAGTGTCTTGAGACCCAGCCAATTTACCGCGCCAAAGCGTCGATCTCCGGGGTGAAAGCTCGGATTTTGTAGATTCGTCTGTGACATTGGTGCCCCTCGTTTCCTTGCCCGCCTTGTATCTTGTTTCGCAATGATTAGAATAGGGCCAACTCAGAAACGACAGGCGGTCCCTTGGGGGCCGCTTTTTCAGTGGGAATACACGATGTCCTGGACCGATGAACGCGTCGAGACGCTCAAAAAGATGTGGGGCGAAGGCCAATCCGCTAGTCAGATTGCCAAAGAACTCGGCGGGGTGACCCGAAATGCCGTGATCGGCAAGGTGCACCGTCTGGGCCTTTCGAACCGGGCCGGTTCTGGGGGATCGGCCGATGCCAAGGCCAAAGCCAAGGCAGAGCCAAAAGCCAAGCCAGCGCCCAAGCCCAAGGCAGCCGAGGCCGCGCCCAAGCCCAAGCCCGCACCAGAGCCCAAGCCCGCTGCGGCGGCCCCCGTGGCGACAACCCCGGCTGTTTTGCCAGCGCGCAAGCAGATCATTCCGGCCGGTCAGCCATTGCCACCGCAACCTTCGGCCAACGAAATCTCGCCCGAGGCCCTGGCCCGTGTGAGCGAAGTTGAAAAGAAGGCCAAGAAGCTGACCTTGATGGAGTTAACCGAACGGACCTGCAAATGGCCGGTTGGCGACCCTGCGACCGATGATTTCTGGTTCTGCGGTCTGCCTGTTCAACAGGGCAAACCCTATTGCGAAGCCCATGTTGGCGTCGCGTTCCAGCCAATGAGCTCGCGCCGCGACCGCCGTCGCTAAGCCCGTTTAGACATTCCTGAAAAGCGCCCTGCCGACATCGGCGGGGCGTTTTCATTTCTGCGCTTTGGTATGGTGCGACAGCAGCGCCAGAAAGGCCTTGGTCATTGGTCTTTCGACTTTGGATCCGGGCCAAACCGCGTGAACGGGAATGGTAGGAAGGGACCAGTCGGGCAAGATTTCAACAAGCGAGCCATCAGAAATTTGGGTCGCCACATAATGACGGGGCGGTGAAGCGACGGCCATACCATGTGACGCCAAATCAACCATGGCTTCGATGTTGTCGACGCTGAGGTTGCCGGCCTGTTCAATATCTTGAGATGTGCCTGAGATATGGGTGAGCCGTCGACGCGTGCCAAGATGGCTGTGCTTGATCCAAGGCGCTTGGGCTAGATCGTCGAGGGTTTCGATCTTGCCGTGTCCTGCTAAAAATCTTGGGGCGGCCACTATTACGCGAGGCATTTCCCAGACGTGGGTGCACTTCAACGACGAATCTTGCAAGACCCCAGCCCGCAATGCCAGATCAATTTGACCTGCGATTAGGTCATGTGCGGTGTCGGAGTAGCAAAGATCCAAGTCCACGTTTGGGTGGTCACGTTGGAATTGTGCCAATGCGTTTGAGACCGGAGATCGCAACAGGGAAACAGTCAGCGTGATCCGCAATCGACCCCGCAATGTCCCATCGCCGTTGATTGCCTCTTCTAACCCGGTTTCGGCCATGTCGCGCATGTTACTTGCTGCGTCGCGCAAACGTTCACCGGTTTCGGTCAGGGTCAGTTTGCGGGTCGAGCGATAGATCAGCGGGCCGCCAACGGCCTGTTCAAGCAGTTGGACATGGTAGGTGACCGCAGCCGGTGTCATGCCCAAAACACGCGCTGCCCCGCGAAAGGAGCCTTGTTGCGCGACCTCGGCAAAGATTCCGAGAGATTTGAGATGTTCGATGCTCATTGCTATAAATTTTTGATCAGTGCGTTTAATTGTTACTATATTTTGTACAAGAAGTCCCAGCAATAGGTTGGTTAGGTTAACCGAGGACCTTCCATGCCATCACTGATACCCATCGCTTTCTTTGCGTTTACCATGTCGTTCTTGCCCGGCCCGGTGAATATCATCACCCTTGCCTCGGGCTTGCAAAATGGTGTCAGGCCGACGCTTGGCTTTGTGACTGGGGCCACGTTTGGGTTTGCTGCGTTGTTGGCGGTCATTGGTGTTGGAATGGCGGAATTACCAGAGACAGGTGGGGTGATCTTGGATGTGATGACCTGGGTCGGGGCCGGGTTGATCGTTTATATTGCGATGCCGCTTTTTCGGCCAAACGCCTTGGGCACATCCCAGAAACAACCGATCCCGACCTTTGCGCAGGGCGCGTTGTTGCAATGGTTAAACCCAAAAGCGTGGGGCGCGATCTTTGCGGCGCTCTCATTGTTCAATCTGCGGCCCGGATCACTCGACCTTGTCTTGGTGATCGCGGTGTGGAGCGTTTTGTGTTTCATCGGGGTTGGAGTTTGGGCGGTGTTTGGTGCGCAGATGCAGCGCCTTTTGCGCAACCCCGCCTACATGACAATAATGTGCCGTGTGATGGGCAGTGTTCTGCTCCTCCTAGTGGGCATCCTTCTTTGGCGCTGGGCGCAATCCTGACGACCCCCTTCCCACAAGGCCGGGGGCAGGCTATACGCCCGCATGGTTCAGAATCCCCCAGATATCCGCCCCGATCTTGCGCCGCGTGCGCAATTTGGTGACACGCGCCGCGATGGCCAGCCGACTGTTGGCATGGTGTCGCTTGGTTGCCCCAAAGCCTTGGTCGATAGCGAACGCATCCTGACCCGGCTGCGCGCCGAAGGGTACGGGATTTCGCCCGACTATAGTGGCGCGGATGCGGTGATTGTGAACACCTGTGGGTTTCTTGATAGCGCCAAGGCCGAAAGCCTTGAGGCGATTGGTGAGGCTTTGCAGGAGAACGGCAAGGTCATCGTGACCGGCTGTCTTGGTGCGGACCCGGAGTATATCACCGGTGTGCATCCCAAGGTTATGGCGGTCACCGGCCCGCACCAATACGAACAGGTTTTGGATGCTGTGCATGGGGTTGTGCCGCCGTCGCCCGACCCGTTTATTGACCTGTTGCCGGCCCGTGGCATCAGCCTAACCCCGCGCCATTTTAGCTATCTGAAGATTTCTGAGGGCTGCAATCACAAGTGCAAATTCTGCATCATCCCGGATATGCGCGGCAAGCTGCAATCACGACCCCACAAGGCGGTGCTGCGTGAGGCCGAAAAGCTTGTCGAGGCAGGTGTTCAGGAGCTTTTGGTGATCAGCCAAGACACCAGCGCCTACGGGGTCGACTGGAAGGATGCAGAGCGGGGCGCGGAAAAGCATATCACAACTTTGGCGCGTGACCTTGGCAGCCTCGGGGCGTGGGTGCGCCTGCATTATATCTATCCCTACCCGCATGTGCGCGAGCTGATCCCGCTGATGGCGGACGGCTTGATCTTGCCCTATCTGGACGTGCCATTCCAACACGCGCACCCTGACACGCTCAAACGCATGGCGCGTCCGGCGGCGGCGGAGCGCACCTTGGACCGGATCGCAGAATGGCGCGGCATTTGCCCCGACATTACCCTGCGTAGTACGTTTATCGTTGGCTATCCCGGAGAAACCGAGGCCGAATTCCAAACGCTTTTGGATTGGATGGACGAGGCGCAATTGGACCGTGTCGGGTGCTTTCAATATGAAAACGTCGACGGTGCGCGTTCCAACGACTTGCCCGATCATGTGCCCGATGAGGTCAAGCAAGAGCGCTGGGACCGGTTTATGGAAAAGGCACAGGCGATTTCCGAAGCCAAGCTAGCCGCCAAGGTGGGTAAGGTCATGGATGTGATCGTTGATGACGTTGACGAAGATGGCATTGCCACTTGTCGCACCAAGGCGGATGCGCCTGAGATTGATGGCAACCTGTTCATCGACGAAGGCACCGGTGATCTGGCACCGGGTCAAATTGTGTCCGTTGAGGTGGACGAAGCCGGGGAATACGATCTTTGGGGGCGCTTGGTTTAGGGCTTTCAGCGGTGATTTGCTCATACTGGTAACTGTGTCGGCAAGGCACCGCTTGACCATCCCGCCGGTGTTGAAATGGTCTCTCGTCGCTCCCATGTTGAAGAAAATTTTTCAACTGTGAGACAGCCATGTATACTGATCAAAGTGGACGATCTGTTTTAGCAGAATTCTCAAATATGACGCGCCGCAACCGTCGCGAAATGGCGCGTCGTTTTATCTACAAGAAGGGCATTCGCCCCAAAGATTTGGCCGAACAGCTTTTGGTGTTGGAGGCTTTGGAAACGGATGAAGCGCTCACCAGTTTTGACCACTTTTATGCGTTGATCGCCGGTGCCCATAAGATTTGTGAACAGGTCGACATGCCACGCGCCAAAGAGCGCGCCGAGAAAATGTGGCTGTATTGGCCAAATGTTAGGTCAATGCCTGTTGGCTACGGGTTGCGCAAAGATCGGACCCATTTGGTGTTTTCCTATCTCAACGTCGCTATGAATCTTGGTATTTTGTCCGGAGGGCGCCGTTCAAACCAGTGGACTGAAATCGTGCTGCAAGAGGTTGAGAAGCTCAATCCGCGTCAAATGACGCCCTATTTGTTCAACAGCAATAGCAACGTCATCAAAGCGCTCGGCCTTGCGGCGTTGTCATACCCCGAAGACGTGGATCGGATCCACGACATTTCGCTAAAGCTGGTGTCATATGGAATTGAGATCAACAACCCGGTTTTCTGGTGGTTTTTCAGCCGGTTTCGCGCTCCGTCACATATGACAGAGGTAAAGCCGCGGGCTGGCTTTGGGTCGCATCTCAATACAATGCGGCGGGTGTTTGCATTGGAAGAAGCCCGCCACAGTCGGCTAGGTCCGGATCGGCAGCGTGCGCTACACAAAGTTGCGGATTTATGCGTCGCGCAGGCCAACCCGGTTCAAAAACAAGCCCTTATGAGGGCCGTCGAAGAACGTTCAACATATTCGGATGTGCCTTAGGCCTGTTCATCTTCAAGGTGCAGCTTCATATCAATGAGCACCTTTTGAATCGCGAGCGTTTCTTTGAGCAATCGCTTGGCTTCGTTGGCGGTAATAATGCCGTCTTCGATGGATTGGTGGTATTCGGCCATCAACATCCCGAACCGCTGCGAGAGGGCGATGACGTCTGAATTCACGCCGCCTTCGCTCTGTGAATTTCTCCGCGACTCGTCGAAGTTCAGGGTTATTCCCTTAAGTTCCGCCAAAGCGGCCGTAACATGCGGGTAGGACGCGGCCTCTTCCAAAGCGGCCACGGCATCTACTGGCATGTAACGATCTTCATGTTCCGGATAGTCGGAATAGTAGCGCCCAAGCGTTGCTTTGGATTTGCCAGTCAACTCACAGGCGGCTTCGATGCCGACGTCCTTGACCAGAGCTTCGATGTGTTTTTTCAGGTAGCGCCCGACAGATGCCATGTCTTGTCCTCGTGCCCGGGACCTCCCGGGGAACTTTCAAACTTCATTCCCATTACCGCTATCTGCCAGAAATGTCATGTAGAAAACGTCCCTGCGTGTGTTGGGGTGTACGAGTTTCCGGTTCCCAGACCGGATTTGGTGACGAGAAGGGAAGGCTTTGAATGGTCTCTGGGGGTGCTTTGGTTATCCGCCCCTTCTCAATTACCCAGTTTGCTCAGGTTCAGGGTCCCGTGACCCCCGGGGGATACTCCCCAGAATCCTGACCTGAGCGAATAGGTTTTTTCCGGCTCTTACCTTGCCCATTTTGCCCAGCTGCGGCACATGATGCGCCATGGCCAAACTGCACTTTCAATACTCCACCATGAACGCCGGCAAATCGACTTTGCTGTTGCAAGCCGCGCACAACTACAATGAACGCGGGATGCAGACCTATCTGTTGACCGCCTCCTTTGATGATCGTGCGGGTGCGGGCAAGATTGGCTCGCGGATTGGTCTGTCACGCGAGGCTGATTTGTTTGACAGCAAGGCCGACCTGTTTTCCAAGATCAAAACACGTCTCGATCAAGGGCCCGTGGCCTGCATTTTTGTGGACGAAGCCCAGTTTCTGACCCGCGACCAAGTCTGGCAATTGGCGCGTGTGGTCGATGATTTGGATGTGCCGGTCATGGCCTATGGGCTGCGGGTCGATTTCCGGGGCGAGCTGTTCCCCGGCTCCGCTGCGCTCTTGGCTCTGGCCGATGAAATGCGCGAGGTGCGCACCATTTGCCATTGCGGACGCAAGGCGACTATGGTCATCCGACAAGACGATCAGGGCAGGGCGTTGGTAGATGGTGAACAGGTGCAAATCGGCGGCAATGAAACCTACGTTAGCCTATGCCGACGCCATTGGCGCGCGGCCGTCGGCGACAAGGGTTAAACGCTGATGTTTGGGCTTCCACTGAACGCTCAAACCTTTTGGACCGGCCTTGTCGTCGCGATTGTCGGATTTTTCAGCTCTTTCCCGATTTTCCTTCAAGGTGTCGAAGCCATGGGGGCCAGCCCCGCCCAGGCCTCATCGGCGGTTATGGCCGGGTCCGTGGCCATGGGCATCGCAGCGATCTTCTTAAGCCTGCGCTACAAAATGCCCGCCAGTGTCGCATGGTCGACGCCGGGGGCGGCTCTCTTGGCGGTCTCTGTACCGGATGCCGCCGGGTTTGCCGGGGCGGTGGGGGCATTTGTCTTTGCAGGCGTCTTGGGTGTTGTCTCTGGCTTCTGGCGGCCCTTGGCCCGTTTGGCCGCCGCAATCCCTGCGCCGATCACTATGGCGATGTTGTCCGGCGTGTTGTTCTCAATCTGCCTCGCGCCGTTTCGCACCTTGGCCGAGGCACCGGCCATTGCCGTGCCGATCATGCTGACATGGTTTGTGGTTGGGCGGTTCTCACGTCTCTTCGCTGTGCCTGCTTCGGTCATTGCGCTGGTGGTCCTTGTCGTCATCCAAAATGATGGATTTCCGGTGCCACCCGATATCTTGACCGACCCCGTGGTCGTGGTGCCGGTGTTTTCTCTCTCCGCGATACTAAGTCTGGGCCTGCCGTTGTTTCTTGTCACCACCGCGACGCAAAACATTCCCGGTGTCTCGGTGCTAAAGGCCAATGGCTACGAACCGCCCTCGGGGTCTCTCTTTGCGACGGTCGGGGTGTTTAGCATCCTTAGCGCGCCCTTTGGGGCCATTTCGACCTGCGTCGCCGCGATCACGGCGGCGATGTGTTGTGATGAAAACGCCCATCCTGATCCCGCGCAACGCTATATGGCGGCGGTCTGGGCTGGCTTGTTTTATTGTCTCTTCGGGGTCTTGGCGGCGGGCGTGACTTTTGTCGCCGGGCTTGCACCGCCCATGGCCATGGCCACCCTTGCCGGTGTGGCGCTCTTCAATGTCTTTGCCAACTCTGCATCGGTCGCGCTAGGCAACGAAGACACTCGCGAAGCCGCGGCTTTGACCTTTGTCATGACGGCGTCGGGGGTGACGATGCTTGGGCTAGGGGCGGCGGTATGGGGGCTGTTGATTGGTTGCGCGGTTCACCTGATCAAACTCAAGACAACCCGCGCGCGGTGATTGCAATTAGGCCCGTTCGACCAGAACCGAGCCAACCGAATAGCCCGCCCCAAAGGAACAAATCACGCCGCGATCACCGGGCTGCATATCTTCGGAATTCTGCGAAAAGGCAATGATCGACCCGGCCGAAGACGTGTTGGCATAGTCTTGCAAGATGTTGGGTTGCTCACCCTCTTCCGGTACGCGGCCCAGCACCTTTTTCCCGATGAAATCGTTCATGGTCTTGTTGGCTTGATGCAGCCAAAGCCGACGTAGGTCGCTTGCCTCCCAACCAGTATCGGCCAGATGGGTTAGAATATGTGCCGAGACCATCGGCAACACCTCTTTGAAGACCCTGCGACCGTTCTGCATGAACTGCATGTCGCGGCGGTCTTCCATCTGATCATGGGCATTGCGCAAGAAACCGTGGTTGTTGCGGATGTTGTTTGAGAACTTGGTGGCGCAGCTGGTCGCTTGGATGGTGAAATGCGGCCCAGTCGCCTCGTCGTCGCGTTGGATCACCACCGCCGTGGCCACGTCGCCAAAGATGAAGTGGCAATCACGGTCGCGCCATTCCAAATGCCCCGAACAAATCTCAGGGCAAATGACCAAAGCACGGCGAACCGAGCCTGAGCGGACCATGTCCGCCGCGGCCTGAATGCCAAATGTGGCCGAGGAGCAGGCGACATTCATGTCAAAGGCAAAGCCGCCAGCGCCCAAAAGATTCTGAATCTCAATGGCAATCGCCGGGTAGGCGCGTTCGTGGTTGGATGCGGCACAAATCACCAGATCAATATCGCCCCCACTTAGCCCGGTCATTTCAAGCGCTTTGTTGGCGGCATCCACGCCCATTTCGGCCATAATACCGGGGGTGTCATCGGCACGGGCGGGCAACTGTGGATACATGCGATCCGGGTCCAGAATCCCGGATTTATTCATCACGTAACGCCGCTCAATCCCCGAGGCGCTAAAGATGAATTCCGAGCTTGAATGGCCAATCGCCTCGGCCTCACCGGCGTCAATCTCGGCCTGATGCGCGGCGTTCCACCGGTCTGCATAGGCGTTGAACGCCACCACCAATTCGTCGTTGCTGATCGATTGCGACGGGGTGAACACCCCATGTCCGGTGATGGCTGGCTGATACATCGGTGGTCTCCTTTGGGCCAAGACCGAACCCCAACCACGCGCAGAGGTCAAGCTTTGCCGCAGGGTAAGGTGCCTTTAATGCAGGCGTGAACCGGCGGGAACCGGCTTATCGGGGCGGGCCAGAACGATATCGCCGTTGTCGTCGGAGTAGCCAAGCACCAGAACCTCGGACATAAACGGCCCGATTTGACGTGGTGGGAAATTGACCACGGCCATCACCTGTTTTCCAACAAGGTCCTCGGGCGCATAATGCACGGTGATCTGAGCCGATGATTTCTTTTCGCCAATCTCTTGGCCGAAATCGATCCAAAGTTTGATGGCGGGTTTGCGGGCCTCAGGAAAGGGTTCGGCGCGGGCAACCGTGCCCACTCGAATATCCACGGACAGGAAATCGTCAAATGTGATCTCAGCCATTGGCCAACTCCTTAGATCGATCCGTTGCGGCGGCCACTGTTGCTTTGATCAGGCCGGGTAAACCGCCCTCGTCCTTCATCAAAACCTCAAGCCCGGCCTGCGTTGTACCATTGGGCGAGGTCACATTGCGGCGTAGTTGCGCGGCGCTTTCATCGCTTTGTTGCGCTAATGCGCCCGCTCCGGCGACGGTCGCTTGGGCCAGTTGCATCGCCATCTCGGGCGCAAGGCCCTGTGCTTCTCCGGCGGCGGCAAGGCATTCAATCATGTGAAACACATAGGCCGGCCCAGAGCCGCTCACCCCGGTCACCGCATCAATCTGGCCTTCGTTGTCCAAACGCACAACTTCGCCAACCGCCGATAGCAAATCTTGCGACATATCCATGTGGTGGGATGTGGCGCGGGCGTTGCCTGCTATGGCCGTGATCCCCTGACCAATGGCGGCGGGCGTGTTGGGCATGGCGCGAATGATCGGGGTCTCAGCGCCCAAAATCGCCTCGTAATTGGCAATGGTCACCCCGGCGGCCACCGACAGGAACAAGGTCTCACCGTTGCCAAGCGCCTGTAGCGACGGCAATGCCTCGGTCATCATCTGTGGCTTGACGGCGACCAAAACAATCGCCGGATTGGCGGGCAGGGCCTCGTTCAAATGCACGCCTTGCGCGCTCAACCATTCCGATGGGTAAGGGTCTGTGACCCAGACCGACCCGCTGGGCAATCCCCGCGCCAGCCATCCTTCCAACATGGCCGAGCCCATTTTGCCGCATCCCAACAACACCAACCCACGTTTCGCGATTTCGCTGTCTTGCATCACATCCCCCAAAATCAAACTTCCCAACAGCTACGCAAAGAAAAAGGGTACCGCAATGGCACCCTTGGTTTCTTCTTTCCGAAAGTATCGCGGGGGAGTCGCCGTGGCAACGGGGGCAGCGCCCCCAAACCCGGTTCAGGCCCCTGTGTCAGGCCCGACCATAGGCCTCGGCAATGGCCACCTGCATCGCGGCCTTGGCGCTTTTGTCGGTCCAGACCATCAATTGAAAGGCCGGGTAATAGCGTTCGGCGCTCATCACGGCGGCGTTGATCATCGTGTCGATTTGTTCGGGCGAAGCAACATTGCCACCCGCGAGCACCAACCCGTATTTGTAAACCATCAGCTTTTGCGCGGCCCAATAGCTGAACGATCCGGCCCAGCATTGGTCATTCACAAGGTTCAACCCCTCGTGCAGCACATCCACCTTGTCCGACGGCGGGTCCATATCGAAAGTACAGATCATCCGCAGTGTTTCATCGCCACCCGACCACGCCAGTGTGATCGAATAGGTGCGCCATTGCCCTTCGACTGCCATGGCGATTTGGTCATCCGCCAAACGCTCAAATTCCCAGTCATTGTGAACCGCGATGTGCTCAACAATATCGATCGGGTGCAGGTCTTCTTCAAGGTAATGCTCGGACAGGGACATGCCGTCACCTCTTTTGTTATAGCGTTACAGGGGCCGATTTCTGCCAACGCTTGCTGACTGCTCTAGGGTCTGCGTTGTAGCCCGCGACCCTTACCAGATATGGTGCATGTGCCGAGGGGGGTAAGTAAAGCAATATTTTACGTGTCCACACAGTAAGTTGTGGATGGATTGGACTTGTCCACAGAATATAGAGTTATCCACAGCTTGAGAGCACAAGGGTTCAGGACGTGAGGCTTGCCCCAAAACAAACCTGCTGAACCACCGGCACGGTTCCTTGGGGTACAACCTCAAAACGCTGTTCGATCAAGACCTTGTCCGCAAAGATCACCTGAAACGTCCAAACACCCAAAAGCAGTTCGTCGTCTTGTTCGAACGTATAAAGGTTCAGCGCGGCTTCGCCAGTTTGCATCGGCGCGGCCCAGCTTTGTTCGGTGATCCCGCTCGCGCCCATCGGCGGATGAATAACCCGCATCCGTGCGCCATCGAGCACCACATTGTCGCTCATTTTAGTGCGAAGACCAAAGCTTAACCCGATATGGGCAGGCACGAATTGGGTGGTCACGTCTATCACGCGGGTCTGATCAATCAGGTTGATCACCCCCGACGCGGTTTCAGGCGCGGCCTCGGTGCCGGTCAAGGTCACATCGCAAATCACCCCGTGATCCATCAACTCGATAGGAGAAGTCGTCTCTGCCCATGCCGAGAGCGGTACGAGAACAATAAACGGTAGTGCAAGCTTGAACATGGCCCGCCCCTTGGAAACGCGTTCCCATGATATAAGCATGGGAAAGGGAGTTTATAAGCCCAAGACCGCTAGGAGCAACAAAACCTTACTTCAATGCGCAGGCAGCGGAGACCTCTGTGGCTTGCTGGGCGTCTACCACACTATAGCTTTGTTGATAGACAACAAGGTCGCCATCGGTAAGCCGAAATATCCATGTGCCGGGCACCAGTTCGAAGCTGTCCTCAAATGTGTATCCAACCAGGGTAAGGCCGTGTGTCTGCAAACTTGGCCAGGTCTGCACCGTTCGCCCTTTGGCCCCCATAGGCGGATGTGTGACGCTGGCAAGATATAACCCGCTCGTGGGTGGTGCCGAAACCTCGACAATTGCGCCAAAGGTGCGGGGGATTTCGGCCGGGATGGTGCGGGTTGCAACATTAAAATCTGGCATTGTGGTGCGTGAGATCACTTCACCGTCAATTGTGTCATGGCCGGATTCCAACACACCCGGTCCCATGTCGCAGACCACCCCGTGACTTACTTCTTTGACATAGGGGAAAACGAAATCGACCTACCCTGCATAGGCAGGGAAGGCCGCTACAAACATCAAAACTGCTTTACGCATTAACCAATAGCCACTGCTTTTACATCTTCGTCGATGTAGGGAACATACTGCTCGAAGTTGTTGGAGAACATCTCAACCAGCTTGGCGGCCTGCGCGTCATAGGCTTCTTTGTCGTCCCACGTCTTGCGTGGGT